>JAEEKV010000128.1 GCA_016282595.1 Lachnospiraceae bacterium | reverse complement strand
TTTCGGATACCGTCTCTGACCTCCCAGGTCAGATTCAATCCTGCACCGTCCTTTTCCAGCACTTCCACGGTTCTCACGCTCTGCTCACTGTCGACAAAGCCGAAGGGACAAACTCTGTTAAGGGCCCGCTCTCCCGCATGTCCGAAGGGGGTATGCCCCAGATCGTGTCCAAGGGCAATGGCTTCCACCAGGTCCTCATTCAGGCGAAGGGCCTTGGCAATGGTTCTGGCATTCTGGGAAACCTCCAGGGTATGGGTCATTCTGGTGCGGTAATGGTCTCCTTCCGGCGCCAGGAATACCTGGGTTTTATCCTTCAGTCTGCGAAAGGCCTTGCTGTGAAGGATCCTGTCACGGTCCCGCTGAAATACCGGGCGGATATCACACTGGATCTCCTCCCGGTCCCTGCCTTTTGAATTCCTGCTGAAGGTGGCATAAGGGCTCAAATTCTGAAATTCCAAGTCTTCCAATCGTTCCCGAATAAGCATGGCGGATTTCCTCCCAACTGTCTTTTTCTGCAAACTCCCCGGATTTCCTTTTTCTTTTTCTATTTTTGTATACAAATTTTATCTTCTGCCACCGCAAAAAGCGCCCCGGGCACCGGGCCCGGGGCATGCTTTGGTCTGTTATTCCTGTTTTCCTGTAGCTTTCCTGTTATTTCACCGTCACCTTCACGGATTTGGCAAGTCCGTTTCTGGCGTAAACATATATGCGGCACGTTCCAGCGCCGGACGCTCATCATCGATTATCAGTATGTTCATAGATTATCTCCCACTGCTTTTCCCTGAATCAGCTCACATCCCATATCCGCCAGCATCCGCCCGGCCTGATCATCATCGGCTCCCTGGGCGATCACAATGAGGGGCACCTGGGAAAGGGCCTGTATGACGCCTTTGATCAGAGTGCGTCTTTCCTGATGCACGGAGGATAAAACCCAGCTCTTATCCAGGCGCACAGCCTGAATGGGGAGTTCCATGATCTTCTCCAGATTGGAATACCCCTTGCCGAAGCCATCCAGCATCAGCTTATATCCCTGGGCGGAAAGCCTGCTTAAGTTCTCATTTAATACCTCGCTGGTATTTTCATACGCCGATTCCTTAAAGGAGAAGCAGATCTGTTCCGGATGAATATCGTATTTTTCCTTCAGCTTCCAGATCCTGTCCGTAAAATCAAGCTGCATGCACTGCACCGTGGAAAGGGGGATGTTGATCACATCGTAACCGGTGAGTTTTCTATCCCGCACATCCTCAAACACCCGCTCGATCAGATAACTTCCCAGCCGGATGGCAAGTCCCTTCTTTTCCGCCATTTCCATCATCATGGTCATATCGATGATCCCGTACTGCTCATCCGTAAGCTCCGCTATGGCGTCGGCGGCAGGATACTGATTGGTCTTTACCGACCGGATGGGGTCATAGGAGATCAAAACCCGGTCGCTGCTGATGGCCTGCTCCAGGATCTCCCCGAAATGGGTTTCGATCTGATAATCCTTCCTTGCAATGATCATGTCCGCGTGGCTGTATAAACGGTCCACATCGGCAAAACGGGCAAAATCATGACCGAAGTTTAGCAGCTCATTCACATCGCTGATATCCTGCGGGAACTGAACGGTTACGATCCGGGTATCCGCCCTGATCCCCGCATCCGCACTGCCTTCCATATAGGTCTCTATCTCATCCCGGATCTCCTGGATGGCCTGCACCGGATTGTACCGGGTATCTGACGTGATGATGTAAAAGGTTCCCGGCTGCTCATAGTAAAGCTCGCAGGAGAGCCTATCCTTTTTTGCATAGAGCCGTATCTGCTCCTCTACGGCGCGGATAAAGCCGAAAAAGGGTTTCTCCCCCATATACCGGCTCATATCGTAGGCGTTTAAGATCTTTACAATGATGATCTGTATATTCTCTCCTGCCAGCTTGATCTTGCCGATCTCCTCCCGGAATCCGTGGTAACCGGGAAGCCCCGTATCCAGATCCACCTGCTTTTCCGGACGCTGGACAAACAGCACGATAAACAACAGGGAGATGCTGGTAAAGTAGCATTCGATCAGCATTTCCGGATAAAAGAACTGAATGATCACAGCTGCCACATTTAAAAGGTACATGGCAGACAACGCCAGCAGACCGCCAAGATCCAGGGAGCGCCTGCAGGTTACCAGCCAGATCATGCCC
The DNA here is from genome assembly GCA_016282595.1 of Lachnospiraceae bacterium. GTDB lineage: Bacteria > Bacillota > Clostridia > Lachnospirales > Lachnospiraceae > RGIG7926. The sequence continues at coordinate 7,406 of JAEEKV010000128.1, read as the reverse complement.
GTGATCAGGTAAAATGCCGCAAATACGTACAGGAGCAGGATATAATCGCCGCGCATATATCCCGCATCCGCCGTCACTGTAAATACCGCATCGGTGCCCTCATTGATGGCCAGCATGATGAGCACGCCGATATAGGGAAGCAGCAGCAGGATCTTTTTCCACAAAGCGCTGATCCGATGCCAGGTCCTTGTTACTGCAAATACGAAGAAAAAGTAGATGGCGTTGGTTCCGTTTCTGGTAATAAAATACAGATACTCCGTGATCCTTACGATGTTCCGGGCGATGTGGTCCAAGGGATACTCTCCCATAAACAGACCCGCCAGCAGATCACAGACCACCGTGAAAAAGGCAAAGGCCGTCACCCATAAAAACAGCACATTGGTCCTGCCCTTTGTCATCTTCCGAAAGATGGTGGTGTACCAGATGATAATGTAGATCGGGATCGCCCCTATGTCCAGAAATAAGATTCTATCCCTCATGACTGTTTCTCCTCTTGAAGATCAATCCAAAGCTGCCCGGTCCGCAGTTGATGGAAATGGCCGGAGAAGCGCTCTGCAGATATACATGCTCAAAATGCATGATGGACTCCGCCTCTTTTTTCACCCATTCAAGCTCTTGCTCCGAAAGCCCCGCATAGGTGATAAACAAGGTTTCCGTATCGATGCCGCTGACACCCCGCAGGGTTTTTCGGATGTAGGTTTTCCTGGATTTTTCGCTGTTTCCGAATACCACGCCGCCCACTGTCATGGCGCTGTCCTTCATCACCATCACGGGATGGATCATCAGGGTCGAGCAAGCCTTATGGATCCAAAGGGGCAGTCGCCCGCTTCTGCTTAGGTATTCCGTATTGTCCACGATGAAGCTGGTCTGGATCTTATCTCTCATGGCTGCCAGCTTCTTGCTGAGGACCTTGATATCCTGGTTGCTGCTTGCCGCCTCCTTTGCCGCCTCCATTACCATAAGGCCCATACCGCTGGACAAATGTCCGGAATCCACAACTCTTACGTTATAAAACGCAAGCGCCGCTTCGCTTGCATTGTTAAAGCCCTTGCTGGACTTTTTGGCCATGGAAATATGCAGGATATACTGGGCGTCCGAAAGCTGCCTGGCAAAAAAAGCCTCGTAATCCGTCTGCTCCGGGGATTCGCTCCTTGCCTTTGTTCTTTGATCCGCCAGATACCGAAGCACCGCATCTCCCTTGGCCTCCGTTCCGTCTGCGAAGATCCCTTCTCCGGTAACCACCTTGTAGGGAAGCACCCGGATGTTCATACTCCGTATCAGCTCCTCGGGAAGATCCGATACGCTATCGGTGGTGATCATGATGGCCGCCTTACGTCTAATCTGGCGCACCACCGCATCGGATCCGTAGGCCGTATCGGCGGCTTCTCCCGCGATCACCAACTCCGGCGGCAGGAGGGGCTGCAGGGTATCCTCAAGAGCTGTGCCGTCCACCGGCTTTAGCAGGTACGCATCAAAGCCCTCTTTCTTATACAGGGAGCGGTTTTCCGAATCTGCATTTGCCGTAAGCACGATCACCGGCGAATTCTGGCAAAGGCCCCCGGTCTGCTCCCGAAGCCTTCTGAAGCACTCCACACCGTCCATCTCCGGCATCATGTGATCCATGAAAATGGCGTCATAGTGGTTTTGCATCGTCAGCTTCAGACATTGCTCTCCGCTCTCGGCGGTATCGATCTGCACCTTTGTATCCCGAAGGAGCTTCGAAGCCACCATGAGATTGGCCCGGTTATCATCCACGATGAGCACCCTTGCCTCCGGTGCCTCAAAACGCTGCTGGTAGTGGCTCTTTTCCCGGCCGCGATGGTACTTTTCCGGTGCAAATTCCCCGATCACCTCTTCATCCACCGTTTCCTGTTCGATGGAAACCGTAAAGGTGGAGCCCTTGGTATAAACGCTGCTGACGGTGATCTCTCCTCCCATCAGCTCCACCAACTGCTTTACAATGGAAAGGCCGAGGCCCGTTCCCTCGATGTAGCGGTTCTTTTCCTCATCCACGCGCTTAAAGGCGTCAAACAGATAGGGGATGCTTTCGGATTTGATACCCATACCGGTATCCTCCACCTGATAGGTGACCATCACCTTTCCTTTGGTGGTTCTCCTGCAGTGAATGGACAGGGAGATCTGTCCTTTTTCCGTATACTTGACCGCGTTATTCAAAAGATTGATCAAAATCTGCTTGATCCGCACCTCATCGGAAAACAGCTGGGCCGGCAGGTAGGGATCCACATCGATCACAAACTTCAGTCCCTTTTCATTGGCCCTGCCCCAAATCATGTTCACCAGCTCGGAAAGCATCTTGCCGGTATCGTAGGAAACCCGGACGATCTCCATTTTCCCCGATTCCATCTTGGACATGTCCAGGATGTCATTGATGAGGGACAAAAGCATTCTGGATGCCGACTGGATGTTTCTGGCATCCTCCGCCACTTCATCGGATACATCCTCCCGAAGGATCATCTCGTTCAGTCCGATGATGGTGTTGATGGGGGTGCGGATCTCATGGCTCATGCTGGAAAAGAATCGGTTCTGGGACCGGTTCAGGGCCTCGATCTCCAGGGCCTGCTGCTGGCTTCTCTGGTTTTCCCGGATGAACAGCTGATTCTGGAAAACGATCATCAGATAAACCGTATAGCTGACTACCAGCACGGAAAGCAGGGAGTCCATAAACCAGGTGAAACGGTCATGCTCGATCACCAGGAAGGGCCAGAAGTAACCGGAAATATAGGATGCGATCACGGTAATGGTCAACAGGATCAGCATCAGGGTCCGCTGTTTTTTCTCCAGGATCAGACCGATGAACAGGTAGGAAAAAACATACCAGGATACCACGCACCCGGTGAGTCCCCCGCCGAAGAAAAACGCCACCGGAAGGATGAAGAAGATCATGCTCACCGCTATCAGGACGCCTCCCATCTGGATCTTTCCTTTTTTCAGGGAGATCAGCATGACTGCAGGCGCGGCGGTTTCCGTCAGGATCAGCGCCACGATCTCAAGCCAGTTTTCCCTGATCAGGATGTTTCCGATGGTCACGATCACCAGGGCGATGACGCCGATCATGGTAAAGTACTTGAATTTCTGCTCTGAAAAATCTCCATCCGGCAAGGATATGTTTTGAATAAAGTTTCGTATTCGCTTTCTCAATTTTCATCCTCCTTCTGCCCTGCAGGAGTAAATTCCAGTGCTTCGTATTCGTCCTCTTCTGCTGTATCTGCTGAATCAATGGAATCTGTTTTGGGGAAGAATTCAAGGGCTTCGTCATCATCCGTTGCAGCTGCTGCGTCAGTCGATTCTGTTTTTGGGGAGAATTCAAGCGCATCATCTGCCACCGTGGCATTTGCCGGATCTGCCGAACCTGCTTTGGATGAAAATTCTAAGGCTTCTTCCTTCCCAATGATCGAAAGCAGATTTGTATAATCCTCCATGAATGGCGCATGCTCTTTTCTGACCGTCTCGCTGTCATTTTCCTTCGCCGCCATTTCCAGCACTCTGGCCTTTTCCGAAAGCTCTCCGGCCCCGATCACCTTGGAGGTACTCTTAATGCCGTGAAGGCGGATCCCATAGTTCTTCCAATCCTCTGCCTCATAGTATTTCCGGATCTGACGGAGATTCTCCTCGCCGGAATTTGCATACTCCAAAAGAAGCTGCCGATAGAAGTCCTCATCCTGCCTGCAGTACTTCAGACCCTCAGACAGATTGACGCCGCAGCTCTCCAGGGAAGCAAAATATTCTTTGCCGCCTTCTTCTTGGTTCTTTTCTTGGTTCTTATCGCCGGTTTCTTCCTGACTTCCTACTCCACTCGTTTTCCCGGTATTTGCGTTTCCTGCCTCCGGGATTTGTACAACCTGCTCACTTCCGGCTTCATCAACCTGTTCATATACGATGGCAGACTTGGGAAGGACATATTTCAGCACCCTTTCCAGATCCGTGATCTCGATGGGCTTGGGAATGAAGCCGTCAAAGCCCTCCGACAGGAACATTTCCTTTGCGGAGCTGATGGCGTTGGCCGTCAGTGCCACAATGCAAAGCTCTGTCTTTTTCTCAATGGAATTCAGGCGCAGGCGCTTCATGGCCTCCACGCCATCCATCTCCGGCATCATGTGATCCATAAAGATGATGTCAAAGGTCTGCCGCTCGCACATACTGATGGCCTGGGCTCCGCTTCCTGCGGTGGTCACTACCATGCCATAGGTTTCAAAGATACCCTTTGCCACCATCAGGTTCATGGGCTCATCATCCACCACCAGCGTCCGGATCCCCGGACAAAGCATCCGCTGCTGGGTGTTAAAGCCGGGCTTTTCAGCCTGATTCAGCACATTTGCGATCTGGCTACCGTAAAAGGGCTTGTTCAGCAGAATGATGCCCTTTTTCACCTGGCCAAGAATCCCTCTTTCCGCTACCACAGCCACATGGATACGGTCAGACAGGGAATCGATATAGGCCCTGTTTTCCGCATACTCTCCGGTCCCCACAAACAGATGGGTCACCTTTTCCGAATCCAGCAGCTTTTTTAACTCCTCCATGGACTGTACCCGCATAAAGGGAATGCCGATGCCTTCCACCAGATGGGTGATCATGTTCATGTAATAGGCCTTGATCCGGGCATGACTTGTGGTGATAAATCCAAGGAAGCCTGCCACCACGCATTTTTCCTTATCCTTGACGGAAATGCAGGGAATATCGTTTACAACCTCCTGGGGAATGCTGATCTGCACCGTGGTTCCCACACCCTTTTTACTTTCGAAGGAAAGCATTCCGCCCATGGATCTGACAAACCCGCTGACAATGGGAATGCCAAGTCCCAGACCTCCGGCCATGCGGGACCGTCCGGAATCCGACTGATAGAACTTGTCATAGATATGTCTGATCTCGGTCTCATCCATACCGATACCGGTATCCTCGACCTTGATCACCAGATTCACGCCGTAGGGCTTTTTGACCGCAGACAGATGCAGATATACGCCGCCGTCGGCAGTGAATTTGAAGCCGTTGTTAATGAGATGCCACAGGATCTTTTTGATCTTGCTCTCATCACCGATCATCACCGACGGGATATCTGATTCCATATCCACCACCAGCTCCAGATCGGTCTTGCCCAAAAAGGAGATCTGGGTAAGCAGATCGTTGATGACGGAATTGATCATATAGGAGCCCCTGTTCACCGAAAGCTTATCCATATCGATCTCGGTAAAATCCAGGATATCGCTGATCTGATCAGCCACCCGGTGTCCTGCTTCGGAAATGGCCTTTAAGTCATCATGCACGGACTGGGGGAGTTTTTCTTTTTCCAGCACCGAAGTCAGTCCGATCACCGCGTTTACGGGAGTTCGGATCTCATGGGAAACGTTTGCAAGGAAGTTATTGATCTTGCTGTTTTCCTCTCTTACGTCCTGTATTTCCTTTTCATATTGGAGCCTGGCGGATTCCCAGGAGGACATGATCTTTCTGGCCAGAAACGCCGAAAGGGGAACCAGCAGAAACTGCCAGCCGGTCCTAATAATCGTGGATGCATCCATTTGCAAAAGGTTCCCTTCCCCCGACAGGTAAAGGTGCAGTCCCATGCCAAGAAGCCCCGCAATGACGCCTGCCGGCAAAAGCAGTATCTCGCCGGATGCCGCAAGCAAAAAGAGCATGACCACGATCACCACCGTACCCTCATAAAGGGTATCGATATGCACGGTAAAATAAAACACCTCCACCATAAGGAACAGGCAATAGTTGTATAGTGCTAACTTTTCCGATCCGCGCTTTGAAATAAACAGATACCAACAGAAGATCAGCTCTGCAAGAAAAACCGGAAGGATCCAGATTTCAAGGCCCAGGACTCGGTTGACCAGAAACAGCACAATCGAAAATACACTCAGCGCCATGATCATGATGAAATGAAACGAATTCTTCAAAACCTATACCTCCCTCATCCGATACTCGGTATCCTCGTCGATCATGGCAAGCATAATGTCCGCAAACTTAGGATCAAACTGCGTTCCGCGTCCTTTTTCGATTTCCCTCCGCACCACATTCTGAGGCAGGATATCCCTGTAGCTTCTCCTGCTGGACATGGCGTCATAGGAATCTGCCACTGCAATGATCCGGGCTTCCTCGGGAATGTCTCCCCCCGTGATCCCATCAGGGTATCCGCCGCCGCCGAAGCGCTCATGATGCCACCTTGCGCCTGTGGAAAGCGCGGGCATCTCCTTGATGTTTTTCAGGATCCTCGCGCCCATCACCGGATGGTTTTTGATCTGTTCATATTCCTCGTCATTCAGCTTTGCCGGTTTATTGATCACGGCATCCGGCACGCCGATCTTTCCCACATCATGTAAAAGCGCCATGATGTAGATGTCGTCCAGCTTTTTGCCCTGATATCCGTATCGCCTGGCGATCTCTTTGGCATACTGGGCCACACGGCCGGAATGACCGTTTGTATAGGTATCCTTCGCATCGATGGCGTCCGCCAGGGACTGTACCACATCGATAAACAGCCGCTCATACTGCTCCGTTTTCTTTTTCACCTCATGCTCAAGGTTTTTCTGCAGATGATTCAGATCGATGATATGGCGTACCCTGATAACCAGCACGTCGGTGATAAAGGGCTTCTTGATAAAGTCCATGGCTCCGAGGGACAGCCCCTTTGACTCCAGCTCCTCATTTTCATCCGCCGTCAGAAACAGTACCGGGGTTTCCGCCCCGGGATACAGCTGCCGATAGCGGGTCAGGGTTTCAAAACCGTCCATTTCCGGCATGTTGATATCCAAAAGCACCAGATCCGGATGTCCGTTTTTTGCCACATAATCCAAAAGCGCCTTCCCGGACTTCAGCGCCGTTACCCGAAATCCTGCCTCGCTGAGATAGTATCCCGCCATCTTCAGATTCGGCATATCATCATCTACCACAATCACCCAGTCAGCCATTTTTATCCTCCTTCAAGCAGAAAAGCGCACACTACAGAACACACGGTTTCTATAGTGTACGCCTCTTGTTAATCTCATCCGTCAGGACAATCAGCAGTCTATGATTCATGTCTTGACCCCTCTCATAAAATCTCTGCCGCTTACATCGTTTTCCCCATAAATCCTCGCCCTTTATCATACCATAAACCCTCTGCATCTACAACTGCTCATAGTAGATTGAAACCTAAAAAAAGAGATTCCCGTCTCCTGCAAGAAAACGCTCCGTAATATATGCAGGAGATGGGGCGCTGCGTGCCGGTGGCACGCGCTTAGCGCGGACCGAGCCGGAGGCGAGACCTTCGAACCCACTGGGTTCAAGGTCGCTCCTGCACGAAAAACACCCCAAGCATAATGCTTGGGGTGTTCATCGTGCAGGAGATGGGACTTGAACCCACACGGCCTTGCGGTCACAGGCACCTGAAGCCTGCGCGTCTGCCAATT
>JAEEKV010000013.1 GCA_016282595.1 Lachnospiraceae bacterium | reverse complement strand
TGAGGAAAATAAGGAGGCTTCGGCACCTTCCTTCGGCTATGTACTGGATGATGTCATAACAGTTGAAAATTAAGAAGATTTCAAGTATAATATGCACTTGTGTGCAGCATTTTGATATGATTTTAGGACAGAAACATGAAAAAACATCTGATTTGTGTCCTTTGTCTGTTGTTTGCAGCCGCTTTTCTGGCAGGCTGTTCCCTGGGATCCGATGGGGGACCGCAGCTGGATGCCAACGGCGTTCGAGTCGATAAAAACGGGAAGCTGACCCAGCTCATCGTAGAGGATTTTTCCCAAAGCTACTACAATGCGGAAGAGCTGAAGGGACAGATCGAAACGAAGATCGCAGAGGTTGGCGGCAGCGGTGACGATGCAAAGATCAGGCTGAAGGATTATAGCTTATCCGAGGAGAAGATCCTGCGGGTAACCATTGAATATGATACGGCACAGCTGTATAGCGATTTTAACCAAAGAGAGCTTTTTTGCGGAACCGTAGCCGAGGCTGTGGCAGCAGGATATGTCCTTCCGGAGATGAAGACACCGGAGGATACGGCCCTTTCGGCAGAGACCCTTGCCGGTATGGGAGATGCAAAGATCTTGATCTTTGAGGAAGCGCTCCAGGTGGTAACACCTACGGATATTAAGGGCGTCGGCGTTGACCTTAATCTGGCGGAGCCAAGGAAGGCCGTTAAGCAGGAAGAGGACGAAAACAAAGGATTTGTAATCTATTAGGCAAGGCCTGATAGATGCGAGGATAAATCAAACAAAAAATACCCTAACGGGCATAAAGGAGATGCATTTATGGAAAAAACAATGGAAAAAATCATTGCACTGGCGAAGGGAAGAGGCTTTATCTATCCCGGTTCCGAGATCTACGGCGGACTGGCCAATACCTGGGACTACGGAAACCTGGGGGTAGAGCTCAAGAATAATGTAAAGAAAGCATGGTGGCAGAAATTCGTACAGGAGAGCCCTTACAATGTAGGCGTGGATTGTGCCATCTTAATGAATCCCCAGACCTGGGTTGCATCCGGACATCTGGGCGGCTTTTCCGATCCCTTGATGGACTGCCGTGAGTGCCATGAGAGATTTCGTGCAGACCAGATCATCGAGGCCTATGCAAGTGAGAATAACATCACCCTTGAAAAGCCCATTGATGCTTACTCCAACGAGGAGATGAAGCAGTTTATCGAGGATCACAACGTGCCCTGTCCTACCTGCGGCAAGCACAACTTTACGGATATCAGACAGTTTAACCTGATGTTCAAGACCTTCCAGGGTGTAACCGAGGATGCCAAGAATACCGTTTATCTGCGTCCCGAGACTGCACAGGGTATCTTTGTAAACTTCAAGAACGTACAGAGAACCAGCAGAAAGAAGATCCCCTTCGGTATTGCACAGATCGGTAAGTCCTTCCGTAATGAGATCACTCCCGGTAACTTCACCTTCCGTACCAGAGAGTTCGAGCAGATGGAGCTGGAGTTCTTCTGCGAGCCCGGAACGGATCTGGAGTGGTTCCAGTATTGGAGAGGGTTCTGCCGTGACTGGCTCATGAGCCTTGGCATTAAGGAAGATGAGATGAGACTTCGTGATCACGATCCTGCAGAGCTTGCATTCTATTCCAAGGGCACCACGGATATCGAGTTCTTATTCCCCTTCGGCTGGGGCGAGCTTTGGGGTATTGCAGATCGTACCGATTACGATCTGACTCAGCATCAGAACACCTCCGGACAGGATATGTCCTATTTTGATGATACCAAGAATGAAAAATATGTGCCTTACGTAATCGAGCCTTCACTGGGTGCGGACAGAGTGGTTCTGGCCTTCCTTTGCGCTGCTTATGATGAGGAGAACATCGGCACCGAGGAGAGCCCGGATATGCGTACCGTACTGCATTTCCATCCGGCACTTGCACCTGTAAAGATCGGCGTACTGCCTTTGTCCAAGAAGCTCAATGAGGGCGCTGAGAAGATCTATCAGGAGCTTTCCAAGACCTATAACTGCGAATTTGATGACAGAGGAAACATCGGTAAGCGTTATCGCAGACAGGATGAGATCGGAACTCCCTTCTGCATCACCTATGATTTCGATTCCGAGACAGACGGCTGCGTAACCGTTCGCTTCAGAGATTCCATGGAGCAGGAGCGTGTAGCCATTGCAGATCTGGGTGCTTATTTTGCTGACAAGTTTACATTTTAATGTGAGGATAGTATGAGAAAGATTACATCAAAAGAACTGAGAAAAGAGTGGATCGAGTTTTATGAAAAAAGAGGGCACAAGGATGTAGGGGCAGTTTCCCTGGTATCCGACGGTTCCACCGGAGCCATGTTCAACGTAGCCGGAATGCAGCCCATCATGCCTTATCTTTTGGGTAAGACCCATCCCCTGGGAACCAGACTTTGCAACGTGCAGGGCTGTGTGCGTACCAATGATATTGACGGCGTAGGCGATAAGAGCCATTTGACCTTCTTTGAGATGATGGGTTCCTGGAGCCTTGGAGATTACTTCAAGAAGGAGCGTTGCCAGTGGAGCTATGAGCTTCTGACTGAGGTCTTCAAATTTGACCGGGATCATCTGGCTGCCACCGTATTCGAAGGGGATGAGAATGCTCCCAGAGACGAAGAGGGTGCCAAGTACAGAATTGAGTCCGGCTTCAAACCTGAAAATGTATTTTTCCTGCCCAAAGAGGATAACTGGTGGGGCCTGGAGTATGGTCCCTGCGGACCGGATTCCGAAATGTTCTACGTAGCAGACGTGGAGCCCTGCGGACCTAACTGCAGACCCGGTTGTCACTGCGGTAAATATACCGAGATCGGTAATGATGTATTTATGCAATACGACAAGCAAAAGGACGGAACCCTCCTTCCTCTTGCCAAGAAAAATGTAGATACCGGATGGGGACTTGAGAGAAACCTGATGTTCCTTAACGGCATCGATGATGTGTATCAGACCGACCTGTTCACAGGAGTGATCTCCAGTATTGAGCAGGCTTCCGGAAAGAAGTACGGAGAGGATGAAAAGCTTACAAGATCCATGCGTATCGTAGCAGATCACCTGCGTACCTCCGTTATGCTCATCGGAGACGAGGCTAAGCTTCTTCCCGCCAACGGCGGTCCGGGCTACGTGCTTCGCCGTCTGATCCGTCGTGCGGTAAGACATGCCAAGGTATTGAATCTGCAGACTGAGCAGATCCTTTCCGCAGCAGCAGTTTATATTGATGATGTATTTGCGGATAGTTACCCGCTGCTAACCAAAAACAGAGAATTCATCTTGGATGAGTTGAAAAAGGAGATCGCTCGTTTCGAGGCTACTCTGGAAAACGGTATGAAGGAGTTTAAGAAGATCCTTTCCGAGCAGGGCGATTCCAAGACCATCGATGGTAAGAACGCTTTCTATCTGTATGATACCTTCGGTTTCCCTTACGAGCTTACGGTAGAGCTTGCTGAGGAAGAAGGACTTACAGTGGATGAAGCAGGCTTTAAGGAGGCCATGGAAGCACAGAAGAAGCTGGCTCGTGAGCATGCCAACTTCTCCCAGAAATCCGCAGAGACCTCTGTATTTGACAGCCTTGGTGATGAGATCACAACTACCTTTACAGGATATGAGACCACAGAGGATCAGGGAAAGATCCTGGCTCTGGCAAGTGGCGATGCCCTGGCAGATGCCATTTCCGAAGGAAGCGAAGGCACCGTCATCGTAGATCAGACTCCCTTCTATGCTACCAAGGGTGGACAGGAAGGCGATATCGGTTTGATCAAGAGCGGTAGTGCCGTATTTGAGGTACAATCCACCATGCATCTTCCCAAGGGCAGAGTAGCCCACGTAGGTGTCATGAAGTCCGGAAGCTTCAAGAGCGGCGATACCGTGACCCTTTCCGTGGATAAGGCCAGAAGAATGGATACCTGCAAGAATCACAGTGCAACCCATCTGATGCAGAAAGCATTGAGAGAAGTGCTGGGTGATCATGTAGAGCAGAAGGGTTCCTTCCAGGATAGCGAGAGAACCAGATTTGACTTCTCCCACGGTCAGGCTGTAACCAAGGATGAGCTGGAAAAGGTAGAGGCTATTGTGAATGCCAAGATCGCAGAGTCCCTTCCCGTTACCACCCAGGAGATGTCCTTAGAGGATGCCAAGAAGACCGGAGCCATGGCACTGTTTGGCGAGAAGTACGGTGATAGCGTAAGAGTGGTTTCCATGGGTGATTTCTCCGTAGAGCTTTGCGGTGGTACCCATGTAGATAATACCGGACGCATCGGCAACTTTAAGATCCTGTCCGAGAGCGGCGTGGCTGCAGGCATCCGAAGGATCGAGGCTATTACAGGAGCCAATGTAAATACCTACTATCAGAAATTAGAGGGACAGCTGGCAGAAGCCGCTGGGCTTTTGAAGACCTCTCCCGATAACCTGGCAGAGCGGATCCGCCATCTGCAGGAGCAGATTAAGAGCCTGCAGAGCGAGAATGAATCCTTAAAGAGTGCAGCTGCCAAGGAAGCGCTGGGAGATGTAACCGATCAGGTAACCGAGATCGGCGGCGTAAAGCTTCTGGCAACGGCTTTGTCCGGCGTAGATATGAACGGCCTTCGTGATCTGGGAGATCAGCTGAAGGAAAAGATCGGTGAGGGCGTTGTAGTCCTGGCATCCGATGACGGCGGAAAAGTTAACCTCATGGTAATGGCAACCCAGGGCGCTATCGACAAGGGTGCACATGCCGGCAACCTCATCAAAGCCATTGCGGCCAAAGTCGGCGGTGGCGGCGGCGGAAGACCGAATATGGCACAGGCCGGAGGTAAGAATCCCGCAGGCATCCCTGACTGTCTTAAGGAAGCAGAGAGCGTTCTTGCAGGACAGGTAGGCTGATGAAGGTTTTGGATTTACCATAAGAATGTATGAACTGATCCGGTGCTTCGCTGTTTGAAAGAGCAGTGGACACCGGATTCTTTGCATGAGGATGAAGATGGAAGAGAACAAAAAGCAGAGTATGAGCCGAAAGAAATTCTGGCTGATCTATCTGGCATTGTTTACGGTGGTATATGGCCTTGTGACTCTTTGGTTTTGGAGTCAGGGCAGAAGCCTTTGCTGGGAGCATGACGGCTTAACCCAGCACTATAAGGCTGCGGTTTGGTACAGCGAATACCTGCGAAGCGGAATCAAGGGGCTGTTTTCCGGTACCGGGACTGCCTTTCCCCATTTCAATGTATCCGTGGGAGAGGGAGCGGATGTTTTCCAGGCCTTTCATTACTATGTGCTGGGTGATCCCTTTGCCCTGTTTACCGTCTTTTTTACCCGTTCCACCATGTATCTGTATTTCTATGTCTCGGTGTATATGAGACTTGCCCTGGCAGGGGTGGCTTTTATCCTGTTTTACCGGGAAGTGTTTGCCGGAAGGAAAACGCCTGCCTTCGGTCTTTGGGCAGGAGCACTTTGCTATGCCTTCTGTGACTGGGCTCTTTACAATCTGAATCGACATGTTTTTTTCTTAAACCCTCTGTTCTATCTGCCCCTTTTGCTATTGGGAGTAGAGAGGATCTTTAAAAAGAAGCGACCTATAGTATTTATTCTGGCGGTGTGCGTATCCGCCCTTTCCAATTTCTATTTCTTTTATATGCTTGTGCTTGTGGTGGTGCTCTATGTAGCCATCCGCTGGTATTTTCTCTTCGGAAAGAAGAAAAAAGAGGGCGCTAAGCCGTTTTTCATTCTGGCGGCATCCTCCCTTTTGGGAGTGGCTATGGCGGCAGTGGTGCTGGTGCCTGTGCTGGGAATCTTTTTACGGGATGAGAGAATGGCCGGAGGTAACAGCCTGCAGCTTCTCTATCCTCTGAAGTACTATATGCGTCTGCCTTCGTTTCTTATTAAGCCCGGGAATATCTACTGGACCAGGATCGGAGCCTCGACTCCCGTGCTCATCGGCGTTTTGGTATTCTTCCATACGGGAGAGTGGAAAAAGAAAGCATCCCGTCCTCTTTTAGCGGCCCTTGCAGTATCCATAGTGATGCTGCTCATTCCGGCTTTCGGACAGATCCTGAACGGTTTTTCCTATGTAACCAATCGTTGGACCTGGGCCTTTATGCTTTTGGTTTGCCTGCTGTTTACTGCTATGTGGGAGCGGTTTTTACAGCTGGGTAAAAAAGAGCGGCTGATAACCTGCGGTCTCTTTGGTGGCTATTTACTTTTGACTGCAGTGTTCACCTATGTATATGACAATCCGGAAGACTTTGCCTGTGTGCTGGCAAATGGAGCCATCGGGATCGCGTTTTTGCTCTGCGGGTTCTGGGGTGCAGCAGTAGAAGACAGGACAAAGAAACAGGAGAAGGAGCAGGAGAAGAAACAAGAGCAAAAGCAGGAGAAGAAGCAGGAGCAAAAGCAGGAGAAGAAGCAGGAGAATGAACAAGAGAAGAAGCAGGAACAAAAGAACAAGACATGGATACAAAGCGGAATCCTGCTGGGGCTTTGCATCGCAGGGATCATCGCCATGGCGGCAGAGCTATATTCCCCCTATGGTGCGGACTATGCCAGCGCTTCCCTGAAGAACCGGGAGCTGGAGAGAAGCATCAAAAGAAGCCAGGGAGGAGCGGCGAGGGAAGCGGCCAAGGAAGACAGTGTCGATTCCTTTTACCGATTTAGCGGGGACGAAGAGTTTTCCGAGTGGAATTCAGCCCTTCTTGTGGGAAATTCCACTACAGCCTATTATTGGTCCATTTCCAATCCCTATCAGTCCCGGTATATCGACTTTTTCCAAACGGGAGAGGACTTTGCATTCCAAAGCTACGGCTATCATTTAAAGACCATACCCACCACACTTTCGACGGTGCGTTACTATGTGACGAAGGATAAGAATCTTCTAAACGTACCCTACGGATTTTCCTTCTCCAGGACCGTAGATCTGGGAAATAAAAACAAGGGGAAAAAGAAGGATCAGTATCAGATCTATACCAATGACTATGCTGTATCGGCCCTGACTACCTATGATAGCTTTATCACCGAAGAGGAGGCTAAAAGGCTTTCTCCTCCCGGCAGACAGATGGCTATGCTGGGACATGCCATTACAGAGTCACTGGTAGATGGGCTGTCCGAAGGCTCCGTGGTTGAGAGTGCCGTGGAGCGGGACTATACCATGGAAACCGTGGGCAAGAAGGTAACGGCTTCCAAGAATAAGATCACCATCGGCAAAAAGGAGAGCGGTATCAGGTTATCCTTTGAGACCCTTCCGAACTGCGAGCCATACCTTGTGATCGAGAATCTGAACTTTGAAACCCTGTCCGGGAAAAGCGGTCCTACCCAGGTGGAGCTTACGGTAGAAGCAAACGGACAGGAGAGGGTGCTTACACATAACCTGCCCGATAC
>JAEEKV010000127.1 GCA_016282595.1 Lachnospiraceae bacterium | reverse complement strand
ATGGAGAAGGAAGCTTCGGTTTCCATCCGGGAGCTGAAAGTAGACGGCGGTGCCAGCGCCAATGATTTTTTGATGCAGTTCCAGTCGGATCTGCTGGGAGGCAATGTGCTTCGTCCGGTCTGTATTGAAACAACGGCTTTGGGAGCGGCCTATCTTGCCGGCCTGACCGTGGGCTACTGGAAGGATAAACAGGAGATCCGGGACAACTGGCTTCTGCAAAAACAGTTCACCCCCCTGATCGGCGATGACCTTCGCAAGGCAAGGATAGAGGGCTGGAAAAAAGCGGTAGCCGCAACTTTGTTTTTTGCAGGGGAGAATGATTAAAGCTCTTTTTCGTAGCAATACATATCCTGCTCATACATGTGGTATTCTCCCACTGTATGAAAGCCGAAGACGGCGTAGGAGCGGATCGCTTTTTTGTTATATTTGTTTACCAAAAAGTGAATGCTCTTAAAGCCCCGCTGCTTCAGGACGGTCATGCCGTGCTGCAGCATCTGCCTTGCGATCCCGCGGCCCTGCAGGGAGGGAAGTACAGCCAGCCGTGCCAGCTCTCCTCCCGGATAGAGCTCTTCGCTCCAGCAGGTAAGGTTGTCCACATCTTCGTCTTCTTCTATGGAGATGGCCGCCACGATCCTGTCCTCATCCTCCATGACGAACAGCGAATCTCTCTCAAGATCGAAGTCGATCGTCTCGTTTCCGGGATATTCGTCGTTCCAGGGACAAACCTCCCTTCCGAGCTGCATTTTATAAAGAGCCAGGACCTCTTTTCTGTCCTCTTCCTTTGCCATTCTTATCATCATGATCGATTCACCTTTTCCTGTTGATAACGGAACTATCATAGCAAGACCGCCGGTTGAAAGCAACCTTTAATAAATCTGAAAATCTATGAAAAAGTGCCCGCCAACCTTGCCAGTTTTCCGGGCAAAATGCTAAAATTATTCCGAACTTAGGCAACAAGGCTAAAAGAAGGAGGAGAATCATGAAAAAAAGAATTCTGACAACCTTATTGTTGATCTCGGCACTTGCACTTTCCGCCTGCGGTAAGAAGGACGCAGGGGTGCAGGAAGAGGATATTGCGCAGGAGGCAGAGGAAACTTCCGAAGCAGCAGATACCGGAGAAGCTGCCTCTGACGAGAACGCCTTACCTTCCGAAGATGTAGGCAAGTATGTGATCTATGAGTATGAGGCAAACGGCAACAAGGTTTCCCACGATATGCTGGAGCAGGCGGGTATGGGCGATACCTATCTCGAGCTGAAGGAAGACGGCACCGGAAAGCTGAAGCTGTTTGATTCCGAGCTGGACATCACCTGGAAAAGCGGTGTTGTGACCGTATACGGAACCTCGGAATATACCTACACCATTGATGGCGATACCCTGAATCTGGATATGCAGGGCGTTTACTACACGATGATCCGGGAAGGCGGATCCGCAGCGGCTTCCACGGAAGAGACGGATTCCTCCGATCAGGATGGCGGAGAAGCTTCGGAAAGCACTTCGGGCGAGGCACCTAACGGCGATGGTCTCATTGACGAAGAGGCCGTTCTGAAGGGCTATGTATGGCTGAATGATATCAAGGGCGGCCAGGCCTTTGATCTGACCTATGATGACCTGAAGGCTTACTTCGGCTGTGACGGTAAGTTTGACAAGGAAGAGTACAGCGATCATATGCAGTGCAATTACCGTTATTACAGCTGGATCTCCAAGGATCATGACAATGTGTTTATCTACATCAATCTGGCAGAGAAGGACGGCGTTTACAAGGTAAGCAGCTTTAACTCTTCCGGCTTCTCCGCAACCGAAGCCAAGGACAAGTATCTTGATGAGTTGAAGGCTGAGGCAGGAGATGAGGCCAAAGCGGCTGCAGCTGCAGCCGGCAGCAAGTCCGATACCTTTACCGTTTCCAAGTTCTCCTCCGAGGATGACAATCTTGAGATCGGTATCGAGTATCCCGCCGCAGGCTGGAGCGCAGATGCTTCCTTCGGTAAGGTTAAGCTCTATGCTACGGACGATCTGTCTGATACCTTTGATGTACCGTTCATCAAATTCGAGCTCAAGGACAAAGTAGAGGATTTCGATTTCTACAAGGATGATTTTGAGAACTTCAAGGAGATCGGTACGAGAACCATCGGCGGTATTGAAATGACAGGAAGAAGCTACAAGAGCATCGGCTATGACTGGATCGAGTATGTGGGCAAGGTGGCAGACGGTAAGGCTATTTCCATCGGCACCGTAGATGTGGATCTTTCCGACGGCAGTGTGGGAAGTGATATTCTGGACAGTATATCTTTTAAGTAAGGCGATTGGAATAGTGCACAAAAACCAGGATGAAATTGACAGAATATTTAGACAATATGCTCATTAAAGTCGGTTTTTTTCGCGGCATTATAGTGAAAATCATTCACTTTGCTTGATATTTATGCTATAATTCGTGTAATCGGTGCAATTTTTCGAGTACCGAAATGAAAAAGTAGTAAGGGGTGACAAACTTGAAGATCAAGAAAGAGATGATCGCCATGCTTTTGGCTGGTGGTCAGGGTTCCAGACTTGGGGTATTGACGGCAAAAGTGGCAAAACCCGCAGTTTCTTTCGGCGGCAAATACCGGATCATTGATTTCCCGCTCTCCAACTGCATCAATTCGGGCGTGGATACGGTCGGTGTTTTGACCCAGTATCAGCCGCTTCGGCTGAATACGCATATCGGTATCGGTATTCCGTGGGATCTGGACCGCAATGTCGGCGGTGTAGCTCTGCTGGCTCCCTAT
>JAEEKV010000126.1 GCA_016282595.1 Lachnospiraceae bacterium | reverse complement strand
TGTACCGAAATCCTCCTTCAGGATTTCCTGACCTACCATCGTGTCGATATCCTTAGGCAGATATGCCAGCACGTCATAATTGATCCTGGTGGCAAAATAGCCGATGGCGGAGGGTACCAGTAATGCCAGACTGATGAAAAAGATCAGAAATCTGGATTTAACGATTCCTTTACTGAGCCACTTCATAAAACATCATCCTTTCCTTTTCTAAGCCGAAGTATAGGAGCCCTTTTTCAGGAAAGGAAGATGCAAAAAATAAGAGCCGTCTACATATAAGAAACATTGTCCTGTGTCCTGTCTCTTTTATGTAGACAACTCTTGTATTTTGTCGCTTATTTTTTAGCACTCTGAAGTGATGTCTGCTAACGCAGCAATGCAGATCTTTCTTTCAACCTCCTCCAAGCCGCAGCTCGTCTACCACATCCTGGAGGGAATGACTGATGATATACTCGTAGATATCGGCGATCTCTCTGGGAGAATAGGGCATTCCCATATCGATCCAGTACATGACGGCGAAAGCGATGGTCCTTGAATAATAGGAAGAAAGCATCTCCGGAGAAAGCCAGTTCTTCTGAAATGTCTTGGCATCGATCCCGGCTTTCAGCTTTCCTCCGACAACACGATACAGAATATCCATGACACATTTTTGTGCGATCTGCTCGAAGGAATTCTGTCCGCTGGTCTTGGCCAGCTTCATATACAGCTCTTTTTCCCGCATCAGATTAGAAAAGATCAGTCGGATCGCTTCGTTGATCATATCGTTTTCCAAAAGAGGCTCGATGGGCAGAATGATCTCCTCCCGGACGATCTGCTCCATCAGCTCATACTTATCCTGATAATGATGATAGAAGGTGGTTCGGATGACACCTGCCCGCTCCGTGATCTCATGGATCGTGATCTTATCCACCGGCTGTTCCTTCGCCAGTTCCTTAAAGGCGTTCTTCAGCCGCAGTTCCACATCTTTTTTTGCCGGCATATCCGCCTCCTAAGCCTGCTCGCTTTCCAGCTGCTCTACCTGTCGGATAAAGTCCCGGATCCCGGCCAGAGTCTTTTTGCTGGCGCCCGGCTCCATGTAGATGGCATCCTGCAGCGCCTGTTTTTCGTCGATCCCACAGGTCATCTGCAGAAGCTTGGCAATAAGCTCCTGACGCTTCACCAGCTCCTTTGCTTCCTTCAGTCCCTTATCGGTCAACGTAAGGATACCGCCCTTTTCTACCGTCAGATAACCTTCCTTTTCAAAATTCCCAACGGCACGGCTAACGCTGGGCTTGGTATAGCCCAGTTCTCTTGCCAGTTCAACGGAGCGGACCCGTCCGCCCTGCTTTTTCAGTCTGTAGATCGTACTCAGGTACACTTTTCCGGATATCAGCATGATTTCTCCTCCTGCTTTTTCTTTAGATGTTCGTCCATGATCTTTTGCACCGTATCAAGAGATAGGGGATATTTGTATTCCTTCAGGACCTGCTCTGCGGTGTATCCGTGATCCGCCAGATGCCGGATCGCGCCGCCATAAGCAAAGTCCCTGGTGAAATTCCGAAGAGATTCTTCAAACTGTCCCATATATCCCTACCCCGCTAGTTTCCTTTTGCTAACCGATGATGGCATTTTTGGTCTCTTCCAGCTCCTCATCAGAGGGCTTGCCCGGCTTCCAGCCGATCTTCTGACCGTCATCCGCATAGCGGGGGATCAGATGCAGATGGAAATGGAATACCGTCTGTCCCGCGCACTCGCCGTTGTTCTGAACCAGGTTAAAACCGTCCGCATTGAGATTCTGCTTCATCTGAGCGCCCAGCTTCTTGGCCAGCTTCATGGACTGGGAAGCCACGTCATCCGGCAATTCAAAGAGGTTGGCGTAGTGGTCCTTGGGAAGGATCAGGGCATGCCCGCGGGCTGCCGGTCCCAGATCCAGGATCACGCGGAATCTCTCGTCCTCGTAAATGGTCTTGGACGGGATCTGACCGTTTGCGATCTTGCAAAAAATACGGTTATCATCCATCATTTCAGCATTCCTCCTTTGTTATCCTGTACTCTTAAAAGGAAAATACCTCATCCAGTATACGGAAGACGGCGAAATCTCCTTTCATCTTCATGGCTCCCGTCATGAACGCCTTCTGGAAATCCGATGTGCCGCTCATGATATCGTCCAGTACCTTCTGCTCCAGGCTGATCTCCACATCCGATCTGCCCCCCTCCTGGGTAAACACCGTCAGTCCCGACGGCTCCACATGAAGCTGGACCACCGGGGTATTTCCTCCCGTGATATGGAGGGTAAAAACGCCGCGCCCGCCGGGTTTAGGCGTATAAGCTCTCTGGAATCTGGTGGTGTAATCCGAAAAGCCTCCGCTGCCGGTCTTTTTCTTCTGTTCTCCCAGCTTGTCCCCGAAGAAAGCCGTCAGTTCCTTGATATCTTCCTTCTGTTTCTGAACATAACCCTCGTTGGCGGCATATCTGGAAAGCTGCTCCGTTTCCTGGGGCGTTAGATTCATGCCCTGGTTAAGTGCCACGGTCTGCTTCACAGCCTGATTGCTGGCCGGAAGGGATTTCACCTTCTGACGGATGGTGCGATAGAGATTCTCTGCCTTTTTCTCGATCAGGGTCTGATAATCCTGATCCCTCTCCAGGATCGCCGTATCCTTGAT
>JAEEKV010000012.1 GCA_016282595.1 Lachnospiraceae bacterium | reverse complement strand
CCTCTGTGGAAAAAGTTTTTGACCCTGGTTCCTAACCTGGTGATCCTGGTGTGTTTGTTCTTCAATGAAAAAACCCACTATATCTTTACGGTAAGCGCTCAGGCAGGCTATGAGCGGGGTACCCATATTTTGATCGTTTACTATATGGCTACCTTCTATATGATATTCGGATCTTTGTATCTTTGCTTTAACAAAAAGACCCTGACTAACGGCGTCTGGTTGGCTCTTATGTCCATGTATGTGCTGAACGTAACGGCGGTGCTGATCCAGTTCTTCTATTCGGGGATCTACATCGAATCCTTTGCGGCATCCATGACCATGTTTTTCGTGGTGCTTTTCGTACAGACTCCGGAGACCCAGGCAGATCCGGAGACGGGAATTCCCGGCTACCGGGCCTTTTGTTCGGAGATCAGCAAGATCAGCGCCGTGGGGCATCCTGTATCCGTAGTGACCGTTGTAATGAAGAATGCCCGTCAGATGCAGCACTATATCGGAGAGGGCCTGTTTAATTCCTACGTCCGTCTTATCGTAGATGAGATCCGTACCTATACAAAAAAAGAGCATCTGGCCTGTGAACTGTACTATGAGTATCCCGGCATCTATCACGCCATCCTGGAGGATACCAGATTCAATCCAGCCCAGGCCATCGGCGAGATCAAGGACAGGGTTCGGGAAAAGAGTGAGAGCGTGCTTAAGACCGGAGCCAGACCGGATACCCGGGTAGCCTGTACCCTCTTCCCGGGGGATATCAACGATACGGATCAGCTTCTTTCCTTTGAACACAGCTTCCTTCGCTTTACAGGGGTGGATAAGATCTACACCCACTGTTCAGACATTGTAAAAATGCGTGCCTATCAGATCGAGACCCATATGAATGAGATTCTGGACCGGGCCATTGAGCAGCAGGGATTGAAGATTCACTATGAGCCTGTCAAAACCGAAGATAAGGAGCAGGGGGTGCTTCAGTCTGTGTTAGAGCTCACAGACGAAACCTTCGGCGTCATCGATGCGGAGCTTTTGACTGAGTCCGTCAGAGCCAGGGGCCTGACCCTGCGGCTTGGAAACTATGTGGTGGAACAGGTCTTTTCCTATGCCGGAAGCCAGCGTTTTAAGGAAAGCGGTTATGAGCAGATCAAAATTCCCGTATCCGTAGCGGAATGTATGCAGATGGATTTTACCGATCATATCTGGGAGCTTCGGGAAAAATACGACGTCCATCCCGAGCAGATCTGTTTCTGCATCACCGAATCGGTGTATGAGAGCATGAGCAGCGTTCTGGAGGAGAATCTGAAAAAGCTGGCAGCTCTGGGCTATGGCATAGAGCGAAGAGGCGACGGAAGGGAAAAAGAATAAAATACTAATAGAAGAAGGAAATATGAAATGGTCTATGAAAACATTTTAGAAGCAGTGGGACATACTCCCATGGTAAGACTGGGGAAAATGGCACCCGCAGGGGGCGCCGAGATTTTGGTAAAGGTAGAGGGGCTGAATGTAGGAGGATCCATTAAAACAAGAACGGCTCTGAATATGATCCGCCAGGCCAGAAAGGCAAACCTGTTAAAAGAGGATTCCATTATTGTAGAACCCACCAGCGGAAACCAGGGCATCGGACTGGCCCTTGTGGGCGCTGTCATGGGATATGAAACCGTGATCATCATGCCGGATTCCGTCAGTGAGGAAAGAAGAAAGCTGGTGCGTCACTATGGGGCAGAGGTCAAACTCATCCATGACGCCGGAGACATCGGCGCCTGCATCGAAGAGTGCGTACAGGAAGCCCTTCGGATGCAACAAAAGGATCCCAGGGTTTTCGTTCCTCAGCAGTTTACCAACAGGGATAACCTTATGGCCCATAAGAAATATACAGCCCTTGAGATTATGGAGCAGGTGGCAGGTCCCATCCACGGCTTTTGCTCCGGTATCGGTACAGGGGGTACCATTACCGGCATCGGGGAAGTGCTGAAGGCACAGTATCCGGATATCGAGATCTGGGCAGTGGAGCCGGAGAATGCGGCCATTCTGGCAGGAGGTACCGTAGGCACCCATTTGCAGATGGGCATCGGTGACGGCATCATTCCCGATATTTTAAATACGAAGATCTATTCCGATATCTATGTGGTATCCGATGAGGAAGCCATTGAAACCGCAAGGCGTCTGGCCCGGGAGGAGGGTCTCATGGTAGGCATCTCCAGCGGTACCAATGTGGCAGCGGCCATTAAGCTGGCTGAAAAGCTGGGAGAGGGAAAAACCGTGGTAACGGTATTGCCGGATACAGCGGAGCGATATTTCTCAACGCCTCTCTTTGAGTAACAGGGTATTATAGAAAGCATTATATAGGAAGAAAGGACAAACCATGGAATATCATATCCAGACTCCTTTAAAGCAGGAGGACATTGAAAAACTGAAGATCGGAGACAGCGTCTTTTTATCCGGAACCATCTATACCGCCAGGGATGCGGCTCATAAACGGATGAAGGAAGCCCTGGATGCGGGGCAGAATCTTCCTATAGATATGAAGGACAATGTGATCTACTACATGGGACCCTCTCCCGCAAGAGAAGGACGGCCCATCGGATCCGCAGGTCCCACCACCGCCAGTCGTATGGATAAGTATGCACCCCAGCTTCTGGATCTGGGACTGTCCGCTACGGTTGGAAAAGGAAAAAGAAGCGAAGGGGTAAGGGAAGCCGTTATCCGAAACAAGGCCATTTACTTTGCAGCCATCGGCGGGGCAGGGGCTCTTTTGTCCAAAGCCATCACAGACTCTGAGGTGGTAGCTTATGAGGATCTTGGTACCGAAGCCATCCGCAAACTGACGGTAAAGGATTTCCCCGTTATCGTAGTTATGGATCATGAGGGAAATAACCTTTATGAAACCGCTCCCAAGGAGTACTGCCGGGAGTGATTATTCGGCTGTTTTTGAAGGATTTCATTTTTTAAAAATATTCGTTGACAAAGCACTCACTATTTCATATAATAGTGAGTGCGCCACTATAAAGGCGAATAGCGGAATCTTGGTAAGGAATATGCTAGATTTCAGCACGGAGAAATACTCAAGAGGCTGAAGAGGCGCCCCTGCTAAGGGTGTAGGTCGGGCAACCGGCGCGAGGGTTCAAATCCCTCTTTCTCCGCTCAGATTTGTGGTTCGGAAACATCAAAACCACATCATCTGGTACTCGGAAAAATCTTTCCGAAAAAAATGAAATTTGTTGTTGACAAGCCTAAACAATGATGTTACTATGTCAGAGTTGCGGCAAGCAAGAGCAACAAACAAAGGGCCCTGAAAGCCCTGAGCACCTTGACAAATGAACAACAACCGATCCCTGAAAATTCTAAAAAGTAGAAATTCAGAGAAACAAAACCTAGACAGTAATGAAGGTTAAAATTAGCCAAGCTTGTTTTGACCGGATTAAACTATTTTAACATGAGAGTT
>JAEEKV010000125.1 GCA_016282595.1 Lachnospiraceae bacterium | reverse complement strand
GATCATACCCAGATGCAACGTCACATACACCCAGAGCCATTTGATGAACTCACGCATGAGATAACAGCACAGGATCACAAAGCCGATGCCGAAAAACTCGGCCGGCAGAATTTTGATGTGAATGCTGGTAGCCAGCACCATAAAGGCGCTGAGCAGCATCATATACAGCATACTTAAATTCAGAAGATCCCGATAGACGGGAAATCGTTTCGTTGTCATAGTCTTTGCCTCATCAGATCTCTATGGACCAACGGGTATATTTTGCACATTCGAAGGCTTCCTCCATAACCTCCTGGGTAAAGGAGGGGATCACGAAGTGAATGCTGCACCCCTGGGACAAAAGCAGCTCGTAGCGGTCCGTTACATCTTTCCTTCGGTAGTTGGAAATGATCACATATTCCGCAGGGTGGCCCCCTGTTTTGATACGATCATCCATGATCTCCGTAAACTTTTCCACCGGAAGGGACAGATCGATCCTGGCAAGCGCCATTTCGATGGCGCGGATATGGGAGGGATCCGCCCCGGCATCCAGGGCCGGACAACCGATCATACTGTTTCCGTTGGTATAAAGTGCTGTTGGGATCCCGGCAGAAATATACCGGGCTGCCAGATGGGAAGCGATCTTAATGGCCCATTCGGCCAGCTGCTCCGTATGGAGCATACTGTTGGCGTCCATATTCAAAAGCAGTACCACCCGCTTGGAAAAGGTACTGTTATAGGTATTCACCAAAAGATCGCTGTGTCTTGCCGTAGCCTTCCAGTTGATGCTGCGGATATTGTCATAGGGCTGATACTCCCTTATCCCAGCAAAGGTAAAGGGGTCCTCATTGATCTTCAAACTCTTTTCCGTCTCGCCCAGCAGGGTATTTACCGTATCCGGCACATCCAAGGGCCTGATCCTTCCCGGCAAAACGCAAACGCTCACATCCTCCTGATGGGTCTCAATAAGCTTCTCCGTCAGGAAAAAAGAGCGTCCGATAAGATCCAGACTGTCCGTGGTATAAAAGCCCCGCTTACTGCAGGTAATGGGATAGGTTCTGGTAATCTTCTGCCAGGGCATGACCGTAAAGAACTCACTGCGGTAATACTTATCCGTCACGTTACCCTTATTCTGCTTTTCAAACAGAAAGGTTCTGGTGATGGAAAATTTTACCTGCAGGATCGGAATAGGCAGATTTTTTCGATTTTCGATGATCTCAACGAGATGATTGCCCTGCCCCTCATACACCACGTCCCTTTCAAAGGACATGGAGGTGCGAAGCCCTTTGTTCCAATACCGCCTATATACAATGGTCTGGATCCGGTAGATCAGCAGGGCAATGAGAAATGCCACCAATAGCTTCATGAAAAGTCCTCACTGGGAACGGTAACCTTGTCCAAAAGACCGCTTACAATCTCCAGCTTACTGGAGCGATCCGTGGTGGAATAGAACTGGATCCTGTGGGTCAATACATCAGCTGCCAGAGGTTTGATGTCCTCCGGCAATACATGATCTCTTCCGCTGCAAAGAGCGTGGGCCTTGGCAACGGTCTGTAAAAAGAGGGTTGCTCTGGGGCTTGCTCCCGTGAGGATGGCGGAATGGTTTCTTGTAGCGTTTACGATGGATACCATATACTGCACCAGCTCCGGATGCACCTTTACCCGTCTTGCCAGCTCCTTGATGGATACGATATCCTGAGTAGTGATAACAGGTCCCACCTGCTTTGCGGGATCCTCTTCGGAAAAACGGTTCAGGATCGCCTCTTCCTCCTCGGCAGTTGGAAATCCCATGGAAAGCTGCATGGCAAAGCGGTCCAGCTGTGCCTCCGGCAGGGGGAAGGTTCCCACTGTCTCAATGGGATTCTGGGTTGCGATAACCATAAAGGGTTGTCCCAATGCACGGCTTGTACCATCTACCGTTACCTGCTCCTCCTGCATGGCCTCCAAAAGCGCCGACTGGGTTCTGGGAGTAGCACGGTTGATCTCATCCGCCAAAAGGATATTTGTCATAATGGGGCCTTCCACAAAGACAAAGGCCTCTTCCTTTTTGCTGTAAATATTCAGTCCCGTAATATCCGCAGGCATGAGATCCGGTGTAAACTGAATCCGGGAAAACTTTCCGTCAATGGACTTTGCCAGCACTCTGGCAAGGGTGGTCTTTCCCGTTCCCGGAGTATCCTCCAAAAGAACATGCCCTCCGGCCACCATGGCCGTGATCACCAGATCAATAGTATGACTGTTTCCGATGATCACCTTTTGAATATTCGCCTTTAAGCCCTCCAGCTTCTCCTTTGCCTGCTGGCAGGCTTCTTTCGTTATTGCTTCTGACATAACAGATCCCCCTCGTTTATTTCACCTTCACCTTCTTAGACAAACCTTTCTTTCTGAACATCATAAGGTATGCCTTCTTCAGTTTCTTAGGCACCTTCACGATCACCTTATTACCCAAGCCCTTAAATGTCTTTTTATTTACATTGTCAGCGGTAAGGCCGATGGCTTTGATGTTAATGGTCTTAAGCTTTTTGCAGCTCTTGAACAGATTGCCACCAAGCTTCTTAACATTCTTTCCGATGGTGATGGTCTTTAAGTTCTTGCATCCGCTAAAGGCGTTGTTACCGATCTTTGTCACAGTGGCAGGGATCACGATGGTCTGCACCGTCTTGTTACCCTTGAATGCGTTGTCGGCAATGGTGGTTACCTGATAGGTCACGCCGTCCTTGGTTATGGATTCCGGAATCTTGATGGTCTTATCCTTGGCTTCCGCTG
>JAEEKV010000124.1 GCA_016282595.1 Lachnospiraceae bacterium | reverse complement strand
TCCCTTACCTCTATTGGTAAATCTGCATTTGACACATGCATGAAGCTGACGAATATCAATATTCCCTCCGGCGTGACACAGATCGGACAGCATGCTTTCTCCTCTTGTCGCAGCCTAAACTCGCTTACCATTCCGGATGGCGTAACGAAGTTAGAGGATGGGGTGTTCTCTCATTGTGCTTTTCTTACCGAGCTCGTATTGCCGAAGAAACTGGAAAGTATAGGATCATCCTGCTTTAACAGTATGGATTCTCTTAAAACGCTTACAATCCCTGAAGGAGTGACCGAAATTCCGAGTTATGCAGTTGCCTTCTGTAATTCACTTGAAAGTGTTTCGATTCCATCCTCCGTCAAATCCATCGGTCAAAGAGCCTTTACAGGATGTAACATGCTCAAGGAGATCACGATTCCTAATGGTGTGACAGAGATTGGTCCGGAAGCTTTTGATAATTGCAAAAGCCTGGTAAAGGTAGTTGTTCCGGACTCCGTAACAAAAATCGGTTATAATTCCTGGATGGGTGGATATTATTGTGCGTTTGCTCAAAGCCCCAACGTTGTGATCTATTGCGGAAAGAACTCTGCTGCTCATAATCATGCGCTGAAGTATAAGCTAACCTATGTTCTGGTAGATGCCAAGGGCAATGTGATTCAGGGCCCCACAAATCCGGGAGACGGCACCGATAATCAGGATGGAGGAGACAAGCAGGGCGGTAACGGTGATCAAACCGATACTACAACCGGAGATCTGGTACCTGCAAAAGTTTCCCTGCAAAAGTCCTCTGTCAAGAGCACCAAGGCAGGCGTAATGAGCATTACCTGGAAGGCCGTAAAGAAAGCCAGCGGCTACCAGATCCAAGATGCACTTGATAAAAAGTTCAAGAAGTCCAAGAAGTCTAAGAACACAACCAAAACCAAGCTCAGTGTGAAGAAGCTCAAAAAGGGCAAAACCTACTTTGTAAGGATACGCGCCTATACAAAGAGCAAGAACGGTAAGCAGTACGGAGCTTGGAGCACGATCAAGAAGGTTAAGATCAAAAAGTAATAGACTTGAAAGGGGGCGGCGATATGAATAAGATAATTACCATCGGAAGACAGTACGGATCCGGCGGAAGAGAGATCGGAAAAAGAGTGGCGGAGCTGTGTTCCATTCCTTTTTATGACAAGGATCTGATCTCACGGGCAGCATCAGACAGCGGGTTTTGCGAGGAGCTGATCGAAACCCATGATGAACGGCCGACAAGTTCCTTTTTGTACAACCTGGTGATGGACACCTATTCCTTTGGTTATAATGCAGCAGGCCTTGTGGATATGCCCATCAGCCAGAAGGTATTCCTGGCGCAATATAATGCCATCAAAAAGATCGCTCAGGAGGGCCCCTGTGTGATCGTCGGACGCTGTGCCGATTATGCGCTGGCGGAAAGAGAGGATCATATTTCCGTATTTATCAGCGGCAATATGGAATGCCGCGTCAAACGGATCATGGAAAAGTATGACCTTTCGATGTCAAAGGCGCAGGATATGATCGTCCGCAAGGATAAACAGAGAAAGAGCTATTACAACTATTACTCGTCCCATAAATGGGGGATGGCCCAGACCTATGATCTGTGCATCAACTCCAGTGTCTTAGGGCTTGATCAAACCGCACAGCTCATTGTCGATTTTGCGAATGCATCTGAAACCAAGTAAACAAAGGAAAACTACAATGGACAATCGAAAAAACAAAGCATCAGGGGAGCAACCTCTGGAGAAAAAAGGATTTACCCTTCAGGATACTGCAGAGATCAATCCGGAAGAGATCAGGGGTGCTTTAAAGCTGAAAAATGAGATGCAGGATAATCCGCATTACTTAATGTGGGGCGTTACCGCTTTTCTGGTGATCGCAGCATCGGTCCTGTTTTGCTTTTTGATCTTCAAGTTTAAAAGCATTACGGATATGGTCACAAAGCTGGTACATATCCTTCGTCCCATTATCTATGGACTGGTGCTTGCCTATCTTATGAATCCGGTGGTTAACTGGATCGAGTTTTCGGGACTGAGGCCCCTTTGGAAAAAGCTCGGAAAAAACGCGGCAAAGGATAAAAAGCTTCATCGCGGAATCTCAATCGGACTTACGATCATTTTGCTGATCCTTTTGATCTATCTGTTTTTCAGCAATATCATCCCGCAGCTGGTGCAGAGCATACAGACCATTGCAACGCAGTTTCCGACCTATACCAAGAATATTGAAGAGTATATCGATAAGCTGTTTACCAGAAATCCGCAGCTTCGGACCACGGTCAATACGCTGCTCAACAATTACAATACGGAGCTGGAAACCATCTTAAACGATAAGATCATGCCCTATGTGAATCAGGCCGTGGCCAGGCTTTCCGGCAATATTTTGAGCAGTCTGGTCAGCGTGGTTTCTACCCTGTGGAACCTGATCATCGGCTTGATCATCTCCATTTACCTTTTGGCCAGCAAGGAAAGCTTTGCAGGACAGTCCAAGAAGACCATTTATGCCATCTTTTATAAGGATCGTGCCAATCGTGTGATTCAGAATATCCGGTTTATCAATCATACCTTTGGCGATTATATCCGCGGCAAGCTGATCGATTCGCTGATCATCGGACTGCTGTGCTTTATCGGTATGACGTGTCTGGCGATGCCCTATACGCTGCTGGTCAGTGTGATCGTAGGCGTGACCAACATCATTCCCTTTTTCGGTCCATATCTGGGCGCCATTCCCAGCGCCATGCTGATCCTGATGGTAGATCCGAAAAAAGCGCTGATCTTTGTGATCTTTATTCTGATCCTCCAGCAGTTTGATGGCAACTTCTTAGGACCGAAGATCCTCGGGGAGAGCACCGGTCTTTCCGGCTTCTGGATCCTGTTTTCCATTACACTGCTAGGCGGATACTGGGGCGTTTTGGGAATGGCGATCGGTGTTCCCGTGTTTGCGATCATTTATGCGGTAGTCCGGGCATTGATCGAAAAATCCTTAAAGAAGAAGGGGCTTTCGACGGAAACGGAGGATTATACCAATCTCTCTGAGATCAGAGGCAATGATTATCTGCAAAATGTGACCGTTAAAAAGCCGGTCAGACCACTTGGCCCGAAGAAAAAGCCGATCTGGAAAAAATACACCAACAAGCTGGATCCTGCGCATAAGATCAAAAAGACGGAGGAAGGCAATAAAAAGAAGTAGAAAACTACAAAAATGTCATAGATATGATATAAATCAACTCTTATTTCGGGTACAGTGCAGATATACTTGTACATGCTTCAGACAGAAAACAATCAGCTATATATGATCATGTACTTATAATTACTTGCAAATGATCGAACAAGGAGGCGGGGAAACGGAAATGAAGGAATTTAAGGGCTTTAAAAAGGGTGTGAATCTCGGCGGCTGGATCTCTCAGTTTGCGAAATATGATAAGACGCATTTTGAAAGCTTTATCACTGAAAAGGACATCGAAAACATCGCATCACTTGGCTTTGACCATGTTCGTGTCCCTGTGGATTATAACGTACTCGAGGATGAAGAAGGCAATGTGATTGAAGAGGGCTTCGGTTATCTGGAAAGCTGCAGGCAGTGGTGCGAGAAGTACAACCTGAACATGCTCATCGATCTTCACGAGTGCTTCGGTTATTCCTTTGATCCCTTAAAGAAGGATGACAAGATCAAATTCTTTTATGATGCACCTTTGCAGGAGCGCTTCTTAAATCTCTGGAAGGAGATCGCTACCAGATTTGCTCCCTATACCGACAGGATTGCTTTTGAGCCTTTGAATGAGGTGGTTTCCGATACCGTTGTGGATGCCTGGAATGACCTGGCAGGCCGCTATATCAAGATGATGAGAGAGATCGTTCCCGATGCATGGCTGGTCATTGGAGGCGTTTGCTACAACAGTGTTATGACGGTTCCCCTTTTGAACCTTCCAGTAGATGAAAAGGTGGTTTATAACTTCCATTGCTATGAACCCTTTGCATTTACCCATCAGGGTGCTTACTGGGTAGAGAATATGCCTTCTGATTTCAGGATTTCCTATCCGGAGAATATGGAGATCTACCGCGAAAAGACAAAAGCGCTTCCGGAGGATCTTACGGGAGCCATCTATAAGGTGAAAGAGGATGTCATCGGACCTCAGTTCTTTGACTCCATCTTTGAGCCTGCTGTTGAGGCAGCAAATAAGGCCGGTGTAGCCCTTTACTGCGGTGAGTACGGTGCCATCGATCTGGCAGACAATCCGGGTAAGATCAACTGGCTTCGTGATATCCATGCTGCTTTTGAAAAG
>JAEEKV010000123.1 GCA_016282595.1 Lachnospiraceae bacterium | reverse complement strand
CTTTTCCTTCATCACCGCATAGTTTCCGGTATCCTTCGGCGTAAATACCACCGTGTATTCGGTCGCTTCACTATCTGCCACCTTGGGACGGATGGTTGTATCCTCCCAGGCAAAGGTGCCCGCTACGGATGCATTGCCGCCACTAAGGATCGCATCCTTCAGCGTTTGTCCATAGGTAATGTCGCCCGCCACAGGAAGCTGCTCAAAGACAGCTTCCGCCTTGGTAATCTCTATCGGAATCTGTCTGGTAACCGGAACATAATTTGTCTGATCCATAGGGGTAAAGACCGCCTCATATCCGTTGTTGCCGGCGGTGGGCACAATCGTATCGTTCGACCACTTCCAGCTTCCGGCCACCTCTGTTTCCCCTTCGGCGATCTCATAATCGGCCAGCGTCTTATCCGGTGCATAAACACCGCCCGACGCGACAGGATCAGATGTAAAGGCAGGCTCGGCAGGTGCCACCGTGATCGCCACCTCTCCCTGCACGCTCATATAATCCTCTGCCGCATCTGGAGTAAAGATCCATCCCGCGCTTGTAGTCAGCACATCGGGCACGCCGTCCAGTGTCTCGAAGGAAAGGGTTCCTTCTACGCTCCGGCCCGATTCATCCACAAACTGTGCGGGTTTGAATGTAAGCGTTCCCAGCGTCTGTCCATAGGTCAGCCGGTCATTTTCCAGCGCCACTACGGAGTTTCCGGAAAGGGTGACGATCTGCTTGCTGACAAGCGCAAACTGCACCGTCACTGTCGTAGCCTTAAAGTTCTGCGCACTGATCTTCACCACGATGGATCCCGCAGCTGTTTCTCCCGTGCCCTTCATGGTATAGGTCAGCTTGCCGTCCGCGCTCACATCCGGTGTCTTCCCATCCGCAAAGTTTCCGCCGTTTACGCTTTCTACCGTATAAGAACATTCGCCGCTGACTCCGCCCGGCATCTGTTTCCTGATAGCGGTATTCAGAAGCAATGCAAGATCGATGCTCTCAGCCGTATCCTTATTGTAATAGTATTCCTTAGAAATATCCGAAAGCACAGGTGCATCAGCCTGAGTGATGGTAAAGCTGCCCGGCATATATGTTACCTGATAGTTGCCCTGCTCGGCTTTGCCCGCAGCTGTGATCTCGTAAGTGCCTGCATTCTCTCCTTCCTCGCGGCTAATGGTATAGGCAAACTGCTCTTTTCCTTCTCCCTCAGCAATGCCCGTGATCTCTACCGTCAGCTCAGGATCCTCCAGACCGTAAGTCTTATACTTATCCCCGGCCTTTATGGTCACTTCTCTTCTGGCTATCGTAACCTTTGCCGTATCTGTGGTGATCTCGGCCTTTTCCCCGTTATCGGTCCTTTCGGATGTGATCACGCATTGATAGTAGTAGGTCCGATCTGCCGCTTCACCTGCAGGTATGGTATAGGTCGCGCCGGTAGCACCCTCGATCTCTTTCTTATCGCCGTTCTTGGTAGGGCCAACCAGCCACTGATAGGACAAGGTATGTCCCTCGGGGGCATTGGCACTGACAGTGAGCGTATTGCCTTCGGTATAGCCGTAGGTCAGAGCAAGATTCTCCGGCTGACATGTAATCTCCGGCACCTGTGCAGGAATCGGATCCTTTAACAGGGAAATAACAACATCTGCATCTTCCATAGTCAGGGTATAATGATCGCCCTCTCCTGCCGCAAGGGTTCCTGCGCTTGCCTGATAACGGTAATTCTCATATCCGCTGACAGGTTCATAAGAAAGCCCAAAGGTCAGCTGATCCTCTGTTCCCGAATACAAAACATCGTCATAGACCAATCCGCCTTCGTATGCTTTGATACCACTGACGTTATAATCAGCCGTGGGATCGGGCAATGTCCGTGATACATTCTCTCCCAGGGTGATGGTATGTGCTTTCTTTCCAAGGGGATTTTCTCCCAAGGAGGTCATATAATAGCAGTTAGTTACCAATAATCCCCCGACATCATAAGGAGGAATGGCAATAAAGGGATCGTTGCCTGCGGAATTTGACGCTTTCGGTTTGAACAGGCAATGATACAACACAGCATTCTCTATACATCCCGCAAATCCGGCTATGTTTCCGCCCTTTCCACTCAGACTGCCATCAAAAAGGCAGCCGCAAATCATATTAACACCAAGCGCATCACCGACAAATCCACCAACAAACATGGCATTTGCACCGGTATCAATACTGCCTTTGAATCTGCAGTTATTGATTTCCACTTGAAGACTCCTGCCGATCAAACCTCCTACGTTTTCATGATCCGTGTAAATCCGTCCGTCTATTACCAGATTGCTAAACACTCCGTTCCAAACGCAATTGAACAATCCCTGGTTATTACCGGTGGTCTCCAGATCCAGCGTTATGGTATGTCCCTGACCGTCAAAGGTTCCGCTAAAGGGGTGTTGTTCGCTTCCCACTGTCTTAGTAACGGCGATATCCGCTGTCAGCTTTATGGTATCATTTCCAAAATCGGTACCCTGTTCATTGACTGCATAGACAAGCTGCGCCCAATCTGCACCATTCTCGATGATATAAGCTCCGCTTGCATCCTTCTTCATTTCGCCGGTGACAACGGTGAACTCCTTCTCCACCGAGCCATAGAAGCCATGATCGTTTTTGCCGCTGATCGTAACGGTATGCTCACCAATTGCGGCTGTCGTTACTGTGTCTGTGGTCACAAGAGTTCCGTCCAGCAGGATCTCATAATCGGTATCCTTTTCAAGCGCTTTGCCGTCAAAGGTAACAGTCGGAGTTATGGAAACAGGTGCTTCCCCTTCCAATACATAGTATGCATCCACATCCTCGATCGCATTTTCCGGGGTGATATAGCAGGTTTGTCCGTTTGCGAATGTAATGGCCTTCTTCAGTCCGGGCTGATCGTCAGGACACTCGCTGTAGGCCTTCTGACCGCTTATGGCGATAAAGGAGGTATTGGTCAGCGTAGGCTCCTGGATGTAATAGGCACCCTTGCAGACAACCTCTCCCATTGTGGCTGTGTTCAGCTTCACGGCTATGGGATGGAATAACCCATTACCGCTATAGGTCCCGCAGAACAGACAGTTTTCAATAGTCAAGTCTGCCGCTTTGTTGCACCATCCGTATAATCCACCGGCATAATTACCTGTATTGGTCATGCTTCCGGCAAAAACAGAATCCTTCAAAACGACCTTGGCACTCTTTCCATGTCCGATGATGCCTCCCATGTGTCTATTTCCACTTGTGGCAGGGTTGCTGACAGCTGCTTTGATCACGCAGTGATCTATGGTATTCGTACCGCCCATGGTATAACCGATCAGGCCTGCGGTATGAATACCGCCAACTACCTTGCCCTCCACCGTCAGATTTTTGATGGTGGCGCCTTCTACGGTCCTGAAGGGTGCGGTGGCCTCATTGGCCGTATCGCTGATATTGACGCTGATGGTCTTTCCGTTTCCGTCTAAGGTTCCCTTGAAGAAGGTCTCCAAGGTACCCACAACTTCATCGATCCCTTCGATATCATCCATCAAAAGAACCGTTTTACCTTCATAGGTTTTCTTGCCCACATTGACAGAATGTACGAACGCAAACCAATCATACTTGTCATTGATCACGTAATTTCCGTCAGCATCCGTGCCCGGCTCATCCGGGTAGATGTGGAAATTTGCGCCCTCGGGATCCTGCCCATAGCAGTTTTTGTCCTCAAGGCCGACTACTGTCATATGGTACACGCCGGGTTCCACGGCCGCTTCCACAACATTGCCGTCAGCATCCGTGATCAGGGGTTTTACATTCTTGCTGTCAAAATCCTTGTTTGCGGAATTTTTCAGCGTATATTCTAATTGCACAGGGCTGCCGGTATAGACATACCGCTCCTTAAGCTCAGCCAGATGACAGGGCATATAGGCGGTCTTGCCATCTCCTGTTGCAACCGCCGCATACAGCCCTTCTCCCGGAGGCGTAAGAACCACCGGGGTTCCCTGCTGGGCGCCAAAGTACTGTGTACAGTACAGGCGGCTGAAGGTATAATGACTGTTTCTTGCGATGGTAGCGCTGCTTGTGGCAGACATTGTGATCTGCTGCGGTGCAAAGAGGCAATTCGTAAATACCAGCTTGCTGTTATCGGTATTATGGTTGTATGCGACCAGACCGCCGCAGCTGGTTGCATTCTCGCCCAAAAGGCTTCCCTTAAATGCACAGTTTACAAGCTTCAGGGCACCGGCAGGATCGTTGACACCTACCAGGCCGCCGTGGGTTCCGTCCTTCTTTGTGGTAAAGGTGCTCTCGATGGTCATATAGCTGATGACATTCTCAAGCCTGGAGGAGCCGTAGTTTCTTGCTGCTACGGAAGCCGCAAACTGGTAGCCTGTGGTGATCTTTCCGCGCAGCACCAGATTCTTGATCGTGGCATTTTGGATCTTACAGAACAGTCCGGTGTTGCTGAACGTCGCCGTATGCTCAAAGGTAATGGTCTTTTGATCTCCATCCAGCACGCCCTTGAAAGGATGATTGTTATCACCGGCCATTTCGGTGACGGAAATATCTTCCGTAAGCTTAAAGCATTTATTGGTATTCATGCCTTTGCTGATCTGGTCTGCGAAGATGCTCCAGTCCGCCGCAGATGTGATCAGATAGGGTTCCTCTGCCGTACCCTTTCCGGACAGCGGAGCTGTCACATAGACATCCGTTGATTTCTTAAAGTAGTAATTCTCTATGCCCGTAACCGTCATGGTGTAAGCTTCATCATAGGCATAGTCGCTTACGATCTCATCGGTTCCTTTTTTCGTAACCTCAACAGCAAAGTCCTTGCCCAGTCTCAGGCGCTCCCCGTCAAAGGTCACAACCGGCTTGGGATCGATCTGGCTCGGATCATTGGTTGCAAATTCGTTGCCCGCATCAACGCTTACATCTCCGCTAATGATATAAGCACTGCTGTCAAACAGGGTAACGTATTTCACACAGCCTCCGTTATCCACAAACTGTATGGCTTTTTCACGGTCAGTGCCTTCAAATGCCTGTTTTGCACTTTGTTTATCGCCGTAAGCTGTCACATAGTAGCAACGGGTAAAGATGGCGTTATCGGCCTTGGCATCCGAGGCATGTCTGTTAAAGGTAGCCGAGCCGGATGCACTCATGGTGATCTCTGCCGGCGCAAAGAAGCAGTCCGTATAGGTCACACTGCCCGATGCCTTGTTTCTGGCATATCCAAGGAATCCACCGTTATTATTGGTATCTTTGCCAAGAAGCTTTCCTTTGAAGATACAATTTTCGAAGGTCAGTCCGGCCATATCATACAGGCAACCCACAAAACCGCCATGGGTTCCGTCGCCGCTTGTCTCGCAGATGATCTCCACGCCTGAAACGCAGCCTGACAGTGTCGTATTGCCATAGACATAGCCTGCAATGGATCCGGCAAATTTTTTCGAGGTCGTGATCCTGCCGGCAACGTTCAGATCTTTGATCGTTGCCCCGTTTACACTTCTGAACACACCGCTGCGCTCCGCATCAGCCGTAAAATTGACGGTGATGGTTTTTCCGTTTCCGTCAAGGGTTCCGGCAAATGCGGTATCGGTATCCGCTCCCCCGACCATCATATCCACCGTAATGCTATTCATCAGTTTTACGGTTTGTCCGCTGAAGGTGTTTCCTCCATTGATCTGCGCTGCAAAGACGCTCCAGTCTGCAGCATCATAGATCAGCCAGTTTCCATCCGCATCCTGCGTCAGGGGCTGCGTGACATAAAGCCTGAAGTCCTTTGCGCCCGTGTAATCGTCAGCCGTCAGTCTCAGGGTATAGTCACCCTTTTGCGGCAAAGAGAAAGGAATCGTAACCGGCTCTGCATCCAGCGTCAGATGATAGTTTTCAGGCGCTATGGTTTTCCCTGCGATTTTCACACTCGGGGTGATCTGGGCTGCTTCCTCCACGGAGTCAAATACGGTTTTGCCGATCTCGGCGGATAACGGATAATACAGCGTCCGATCCCAAACCGTCAGACAGTCATTGATCTCATCTATGACAGGCTCTTCAAAGCCGGGCTTTGCAGCGCCGCTTCTTCCATCCACATTGCAATAGTAGCTGTTGGAATAGGTAACAGCCCCGTTACCGGTTCTGACGAAGCTGAAGAGCTCACCATTCTTGACGGTGATCTCCTTTGGCCATGAAATACAGTTCTCAACAGACGCAGACTGGTTGTTATATCCCACAAAGCAGCCGTTTTGATCCGAATCCTGACCAAGGAGCCTGCCGGCAAAGCAGCATCCTTTAAAGGTTGTCGTGCCTGAATTAATATATGCAACGAATCCTCCAAGAGCGCCATCATCCTTCACCGTGCTTTTCAGGGTGATCTCGCTGATGCAGTTTTCGATCAGGGTATTGCCCTCGCTGCTACCGATCAGACCACCGGCATAAATGTCATTTGTTTCAATGGTTCCGGTGATCCTCAGATTCTTGATAGTGGCTCCGTTTACGTTGGCAAAGGGGCCCACACCCCTTTGCCCGTCTGCCGTATATTGGAACGTGAGAGTATGACCGTTTCCGTCAAAGCTTCCCTTGAAAGGCTTCTCAGACGTTCCGACCATGGTGCTTACAGTGATATCATCCATTAGCATATAGTATTTGTCTGCATTTCTGCCGTTGGCAATCTGCGTTGCCAAAATGTCCCAATCCTCTGCACTTTGGATCAGGAAAGGTGCACTTTCCGTTCCACTGCCTTCTATATCCACCTTAAATGATACAGTCTTTGTCCCGTAGTAATCTCCCTCTCCTTCGATCACAAGTTTATAATCTCCGGGCTCCTTGACAATACTTTCTTCGCCATTGCACAGGATCGTATAGGTGTAATCCTCTCCTGCAGTAAGAAACGTACCGCCAAAGGTAAGCGCAGGCGTGATCGTGATCTTCTGCCCGGTATAGGTATAGGAGTCTTCTACGTCTGTAACCTCTGTCTGCTTCTCGATATAGTAAACCCCTTCGTTGAGCACATCCGTCTTCTTCAGGAAAGGTGCATTTTCAGGCAGCTCCTGATAAGCCTGAATACCTGCGTTTTGTGCGGCATTATATTTTTCCTCTACGCTGATGGGCTTTCCAAGGTAATAGAGCTCATCGTCATTGACGGAAAATTTCGCGCCACCATTTTTCAGAGCGATCGGATGGAAATGACCCGTTCCTTTATAAGTTCCCTTAAAGAAGCAGCGCTCGAAATTGGCGGTTACATTAGTGCCACCATTGGTCCATCCGAGCAGACCTCCGGCAAAGCTGTTTCCGCTATCCAGCGTGCCGTCAAAGCATACATCCGTCATATAGATGGTAGAGGATTTGCCATGTCCGATCACGCCACCGATGTGACTCTGATTTGCTCTCACATCCACGCTGATCTTGCAGTTTTTAATGGTATTGACATCGTTTACAGTATCCATCGCAAAGCCAACCAGACCGGCTGCATGGGTGGTTCCCGTAACCTGACCGGTAACCTTGAGATTTTTGATCGTTGCGCCCTGGATATAGCTAAAGGGTGCTGTACCTTCCTTTGCTGTATCCTCAATGCTTACATAGATCGTATGATTCTTACCGTCAAAGGTCCCCTTAAAGTATTTGCTCGAGTTCCCGACCTTTTCTCCGACCTTCCTTGTTACCTCGATATCCGTCGTCAGCTCATAAAAGGCATCTGCTCCCTTTCCATAGGAAATCATATCTGCAAAGATCTCCCAGTCTTCGGCAGATGTGATCTGATAAGGATCCTCCTCTGTGCCCTCGCCTGCAGTGATATAGCGCACCTCAAACTCCTTCGTGCCTGCCAGGCCGGCATAGGATCCGTTTCCGGATACGACGGCAGTATAGGTTCCCTTCTCATTGGGGGTTGCTGCTTCATCTCCCTTTTTATAGGTCACCTGATAGTCCGTACCATATTCCAGCGTCTTGCCATCCACTGTTACTTCGGGGATCACCGAAGCCTCAGTGCCCTTCACAATATAGTAGGGGCTTGCCGGATTCCCAATGATGGCATTTTTCTTAAGGTAATACCAGTTGCCGTCAACAAGCTGTATCTTTTCACAGAATTCTTCCTGCGGCTCGGTATAGACCTGTTTGATATCTCCGGATGAACGCTTCAGGAAGACCTCGCCATATTTATCCGAGATCAAATGTGAGACATCTTCCATAACAAAATACAGGTTGCTGTATTCGGCCAGGATGGGATTTCTGCTGCCGGTTGCTTTTAATGCGATGGGGCCGATCTCCTGTGTTCCCGTAAAGTTCCCGATATAGAGGCAGTTACGGAATTTCAAGGTCGTATCATAATCGGCAGTACACCATCCCAGGATACCGGCTGCGTAGCTGCCCGTATTGTGCAAGGTTCCACTATATACAATGTTTACAAAATCAATTGATGCAGTTGTTCCGTTTCCGACTACCCCACCAATGTGCTTTTTATCTCCAACTGTCGCTGTTACATCCACATTGATATAGCAATCCGAGATCGTGCTCTTTTCATTTCCCTCCTTGATAAAGCCTACAAGGCCGGCTGCATGGTTGGTTCCGGTCACAGATCCGTTTGCTTTCACGTTTTTGATCGTTGCATCTTTAATGTATCTGAACGGCGCCGTTCCCTGATGCTCTACATCATTGACGCTCACGCTAAGAGTTTTGCCGTTTCCGTCAAAGGTGCCCCGGAAGGGATTTTCCTCCGTTCCCACCATTGTGCTGACGTTGATATCATTTTCCAGTTTAAAGAATTGCCCAACGACTTTTCCTGCAGAAACATCTTCCGCAAACTGATCCCACTCTCCACTTGTCCGGATCAGATAGGGCGATTCTTCGGAACCCATTCCATCGAAAGACACACGGAAAGGCACCTCTGAAGATCCACTATAGTCGCCTATTCCTTCCAATACAGCCGCATATATGCCCGCATCCTTGACTAAGGCTTCCCGGCCACCTCTTTTCATGATTACCTGATAATCTGTTCCGCAGGTCAGGGGAATCCCGTTGTAGGAAACGGACGGTGTAATCTCGATGGCATTGCCCGTATAAGGATAGTTTTCCTCTATGCCTTCTATCTCAACCGTTCCGGGAAGATAATACTCCTTATCGTCGAATATTGTGATTTTCTTTTTGATGCCTTTTGTATCTTCCGGATTCTCGTTTATAAAGATTCCCGTTGCTGCAATGCGGTTATCAGGATAATTTGAGGTCATATCCTGCGTATAATAGACTGCATTTGCAGATACAGAAAGCGCATTCTTGTCTTCTCTCTTAGCTGCTACAGGATGGAATGCGCCCTTTCCTGTATAACTCCCCCTAAATAAGCACTGATCCATGATCAAAGCAGAGCCGTTCTCTGCATCAGACCATCCAAGCAGACCGCCGGAATAATTGGTAACACTGGCTCCATTGCGATCTCCTCCGTTTATTAAAGATCCGCTGAATATAACGTTTTTCAGCTCCAGTACAGAACTTCGACCATGGCCGACAACGCCACCCATATTATATATACTTGAGATCGGTTTGCTGACGTTTACAATGGTTTCAACAACGCAGTTTACGATGCTGTTTTTATCTCCGGCACTCCCATTTTCAACAAAGCCAACCAGACCTGCGGCATGGGCGGTTCCCGTGACGGTTCCCGTAACTGTCAGATCTTTTATGGTCGCATTTTTTATATACCTAAAAGGTGCGGTACCCTGATTCGAAGTATCTGTGATATCTGCATTCAGGGTATTGTTTTCGCCTTCAAATACACCTTGAAACGGCTGTGCGGATGTGCCGACTGTTTTTGAGATATCAATATCACTTACCAGTTTATAATATGCATTTGTCTGCTCTCCTTTGGCGATCATTGCCGCAAATGCATTCCAGTCATCAGAAGAGCTGATCTGAAAGGGCGCTTCCTTCGTACCGGATCCTTCCGGTCTTTTTACAACTTCAAACGTCCCTCCTGCCACAGTTCCGGAATAGTTCCCTGTTCCTTCTACTACAAGGGTATAGCTTCCCGGCTGCGTTAACTGAGACAGATCCTGATAGGTCTGATCGTCCTTTTTACAGGACAGTGTATAGTCTGTGCCTTCCGTCAGCTGCGTATTACCAAGTTTCACTGTAGGGCTCGGCGCTTCTTCGGTATAATAGAATTCCCCAAGACCGGAAACCTTCACATCCTCCGGGTAAAAATATGTGTTTTTATCAGCGCACAAAACATTTCTGCAAAAGCCCTCCGGCTGTGTGTACACCCTCTTGATTTTATTTTCTGAAATCTTCAGGAAGACCTCGTTATACTTGTCAGGGATGACATTCATATTTTCGTGCAGCACATAGTACAGATTGCTGTATTCGGTTACATTGGGATTTGTGCTACCGGTTTCTTTTAGTGCAATGGGGCCAATCTGTGCAGTTCCTGTAAAGGTCCCGATAAAAAGGCAGTTACTGAATTTCAAACGCGTATTACTATCAGCCTTGCACCAGCCCAGGATACCGGCTGCGTAGCTGGCATCATTGTTTAGGATTCCGCTATATACAATGTTCTCGAAATCCATTGACGAATCTGTTCCGTTGCCGACCACGCCACCTATGTGCGTTCTCTGGTCAGTAACCGATCCATAGCTCA
Source organism: Lachnospiraceae bacterium (assembly GCA_016282595.1). GTDB lineage: Bacteria > Bacillota > Clostridia > Lachnospirales > Lachnospiraceae > RGIG7926. Next base: position 847 of record JAEEKV010000123.1, on the reverse strand, counting down.
TTTTCACGGTTGCCGTCACATTCACATCAATATAGCAATCTGAGAACGTATTCTTGTCTTCGCCCTTTAGGGACATACCAGCCAGGCCGGCAGCATGAAGTGATCCGGTCACCGATCCTGTCGCATGCAGGTCTTTGATGGTTGCATCCTGGATAAAGCGAAACGGCGCGGTTCCCACTTGTGTCGTGTCTTCGATTGCTACGGTCAGCTGATTTCCGTCGCCGTCAAAAACGCCGTTGAAGGGCTCATCCTCAGATCCCACAGGCTCTGTGATCCGGATATCCTGTTCCAGCTTATAATAGCTTCCATCATAGATATCCTCAGCATCTGCTACCTGCGCGGCAAAAATCGCCCAGTCAGAATCAGACGAAATCCTGTAAGGATCCTCGCTTGTTCCGCTTCCGCCCAGCTGCGGCATTTCATTTCCGGAGGTTGTATCTCCCGATACGCCCGTATTCGGGTTTTCATTCTGCTCACCGGGCTCATTTGCATACACCTGTAGTCCGTCCGGCCCGGTCGGAATTGTTGTCATCATCAAAATCGTTGACAATGCAACTGACAAAAACCGCTTCCATTCCTTCTTCATCCTTGATACTCCTTTCACACCGCTGCAATCAGCTCCCTTATTCTGCCGAAACTCCGTTTTCGGCTTTTGTATCAAAAATACGCGATCACTTACCCGTTTTTATTCCTTTGCTAAAACACTGACGCCCTTCGAGGATCCGAGTCTGTCTGCTCCCGCATCGATCAGTGTTTCCATATCCTCTCTGGTATTGATCCCGCCGGCAGCTTTGATCTTGACCGCATCGCCAATGTGTGATTTGAACAAAAGCGCATCCGCCTTCCT
>JAEEKV010000122.1 GCA_016282595.1 Lachnospiraceae bacterium | reverse complement strand
GGCAAAGAAGGGATGATCGTTCCGATAAGCCGCATATTTTTCCCGGATCACGAAGGGATCCAGAGCTCTTGCCTCCTCTAAGGTCTGAACGCCCAGATAGGAGAAAAAGTCCGCTCCCCGTCTTTCTGCCTCAGGCAGTGTGGGGGGCTTGAAGAGGTCATCTGCCGCCTGCTCCTCGGAAAACCGGATGATACCGCTTAAGATCACGGCTCCCTTGATCAGGTCATAGTTGTCTTCACAGGTGATCTGGTTCATCACGCTGCATCCGCCTGCGGACTGACCTGCAATGAAGATCCTGTCGGGATCTCCGCCAAAGCCTGCAATATTGCGCTGAACCCAGCGAAGGCCTGCCTGCTGGTCCAAAAGACCGAAGTTGCCCGGCGCATCCGGTGCTTCCTTTGTGATCTCGGGATGGGACAAAAATCCCAGGGCTCCCAGTCTGTAATTGACGCTGACGACCACAATACCCCTTGCTGCAAGCCGCTCTGCATCAAACTCCATCTCCGCAGTATAGCCCCACTGGAAGCCGCCGCCGAAGATCCATACCAGGACAGGCAGTTTTTCATCGGGACTTTTTGCAGGAGTCCATACATTCAGATACAGACAGTCCTCGTCAATGGGGATATCACAATCTACATGCCATTCCCGGCAATAAAGGTCATCTCCCATACCCGGAGTGTCCTGTACCGAGATGGGTCCGAAGGTATAGGCATCCCTGATGCCTTCCCAATTTTCACAGGGCTGGGGTGCTCTCCATCTGTTCTTTCCCACCGGGGGTGCTGCAAAGGGAATTCCCTTATACACCGTGATCCTGGCGTCACTTCCCTGTAATCCCCTCACCATACCGTTTTCAGTCTGCGCTATTCTTTTCACTGGGCCATCCTCCTGTCCTTTCAGATCCTTCTGCTCTTTTTCTCAGATTGATTTTAAGCCTAAAGCAGGCACCATACGACAGCATTATAACGCAGTGCTTTTTTGCATACACCCTTAAAATATCAGACAAATACCCGATTATTTTCGAAACATTTTCGCAGGTCTCTACAACCGGATCCCGGTATTTTCATACCTCTCGGGGTGCTCTTCATGCTCGCGGTTGATCCACTCCACCGCTTCCTCTTTTCCCGCCTGGGTCAGGGGAAAATCCCGGGAGGTGATCTTCTCCGGATCTGTCTTTGTCAGGCAGTAGGGCTCCGGCCAGATAAAGACCCGCATGACCTTTTCCTCTTCGCCGCTTCCCTCATTTGTTACGGTGACGGACCGGAACATAAACCGAATCCCCGCATCCGAACCCGGATACTCCGATTTTTTGATATAGGGAAGGGGGATCTTTTTTTCATCTATCATAGCGTTATCCTTTTATTCCTTTGCCCAGGCCAGTGCTGCGGAAACCGCCCGCTTCCAGCCTTTTATCATCATGACTCTTGCTTTTTCTTCAATGGCCGGAGAAAACTCCCGCTCCAGCTGCCAGTTTTCCCGGATCTCTTCCTTATCCTTCCAGTAGCCTACCGCAAGGCCTGCAAGATATGCTGCTCCGAGAGCCGTGGTCTCAATGCATTTGGGTCTTCTCACATCCGCTCCCAAAAGGTCCGATTGCAGCTGCATCAAAAAGTCATTGGCGCTGGCACCTCCATCCACCTTCAAGCTTCTGATGGGAACCTGTGCATCCTCCTGCATGGCGGAAAGCACATCTCCCACCTGATAGGCAATGGATTCCAAAGTTGCCCGAATGATCTGCTCTCTGGTGGTACCACCTGTCATACCCACCAGCATGCCTCTTGCCATGGGATTCCAGTAGGGTGCTCCCAGTCCGGAAAAGGCAGGTACCAGATAAACGCCCCCTGCATGCTCCGTCTGCTCACAGATGGCCTGGGTATCGGAGGCTTTTTCAATGATGCGAAGCTTGTCCCGAAGCCACTGCACCGCAGCCCCGCCGATGAAGACGCTTCCCTCAAGGGCGTATTCTACTCCATCAATGTCTTTTCCCTGTCCCTCCGCAGTGGCGGCAATGGTGGTAAGAAGACCGTTTTTCGAAAGCACCGCTTCCTTTCCCGTATTCATCAAAAGAAAGCATCCGGTACCGTAGGTATTTTTGGCGTCTCCCTTTTCATAGGCACACTGTCCGAAGAGAGCCGCCTGCTGGTCTCCCGCTGCGCCTGCAATGGGAATGTTGTTGCCAAGGATCCCCAGATCCGCATAGCCGTAGATCTGACTGGAGGGACAAACCTTTGGCAGAATACCGGCCGGGATGCCGAAATAGGAAAGGATCCGCTCATCCCAGCAAAGATTGTGAATATCAAAAAGCATGGTTCTGCTTGCATTGGTATAATCCGTCACATGGACCCTGCCCTTTGTAAGATTCCAGATGAGCCACGTATCTACGGTTCCGAAAAGAACCTCCCCCTTTTCGGCTTTTTCCCTTGCTCCTTCCACATGCTCCAGGATCCAGGCGATCTTGGAGGCGGAAAAATAGGGATCCGGCAAAAGTCCCGTGGTCTTTCTGATATAGTCGCAAAGCTCCGGATCCTCATCCTTTAATGCTTCGATCTGCTCCGCAGTCCGTCGGCACTGCCAGCAAATGGCCGCATACAAGGGCTCTCCCGTGGCTTTGTCCCAGAGGATGGTAGTCTCTCTTTGGTTGGTAATGCCGATGGCGGCGATCTCTTCCTCATCGGAAAGCTGGGTCAAAACCTCCGTCATAACGGAGTATTGGGAGGAAAAAATCTCCTTGGGATCGTGCTCCACCCAGCCGGGATAAGGGTAATGCTGGGTGTATTCCTTCTGGGACAGGGCGCGAATGTTTCCCGCCTTGTCAAAGGCAATGGCCCTGGAGCTGGTGGTTCCCTGATCAAGTGCCAGAATGTACTGTTTCATGCCTCATCCTCCTTTATACCCTAGGGATATTTATGTTTCTTTCGGGGTCATCTCTTGCACGGAAAAACAAAGCTGCAGTTCATAGAAGGCGTCGTCGCTGACCACCTTCATGCTGCCGTTCATATCCTTCATGATCCGTTCTACAATCTTCATGCCGATCCGGGTACTCTCCACCTTTGAGGTGTCCTTCTTGATGCCGTTTTTCATATACAAGATCAGCGTTCCGTCTCCGCATTCGTGACTGATCGTCACAGGTATTTCCGGATCCCCGTATTTCTTGATATTCTCAAACACATTGTCAAAGACCCTGGCAAACTCATCGGGATCGAT
>JAEEKV010000011.1 GCA_016282595.1 Lachnospiraceae bacterium | reverse complement strand
CTCTTGATCGATATCGAATTCGAGGAAACAAAAGGCAGCACGGTAACCTTTGATTCCGATAACGGATCCGGAAAGAAAGTGACCAAGACCTACCAGAAAGGCATCTGGGTGGATGCGCTTCCCGATCCTGCTGATGCAGAGTTTGGATTTACAGCGCCCAAAGGCAAGGTTTTTGACGGATGGCTGGTAGGCGAAGGTGATATCAGAAAGGCAGGAAATGGTTTCGGCGTCTTTGAGGATACGATGACCATCAAAGCTGTTTGGAAGGATGATACCTGGAAGATCCGCTTCCGAAAGGATGAGGAAAGTGAAGTGATCCCGGATATGATGACGGATTCCGTGGTAAAGGGACAGAAATACACTCTGCCGGACAACTTTTTCTCGGTACCCGAAGGCAAGATCTTTGACAGATGGCAGTGGAAGATGGGCGGCGTTCAACTTTCCGGAAGAGAAGGGGAGCAGGTAGATGTTACGGAAGATATCGTTTTGAACCCGTCCTTCAGAGATGAGGAAACATTCCTGGTATGCTTTGACGCCAACGGCGGCAGCGGCAGGATGGAAGCTGTGATCGTAAAGAAGGGTGCATCCTATAAGATTCCGGATTGCACGTTTACAGCTCCGGCAGGCAAGGTGTTCGACAGATGGGATCTGGAGGAGATCGGAAAGACTGTCACCGTAGATGCTGACATCACCCTGAAAGCGCTTTGGAAAGACGTAACGCAAAGCGGCGGTGAAGGCGGATCGGGCGGATCAGGCGGATCAGGCGGCTCCGGCAGCGGCACACCTGACAGCGGTCAGGATAAACCTCTTCCTGCAACGGGACAGAGCATAACCCCTGCCGATGGTACCGGAGTTTATACAGTCAGCAAGATCGAAGAGGATGAGCTGGGTAACACCATCGTTTCCGTGATCTTTGATAAGCCTGCAGCCTCCGCGGGAGCTGAGATCAGAGTGCCTGCGGTTACGACCCTGGAAGGCGGCAGAAAAGCAAAGGTAACTCAGATCGCAAAGGAAGCCTTTGCAGGTAACACAACGGTGACTCGTGTCATCATCGGCAAGAATGTGGAGAGCATCGGCGAGAACGCCTTTAAAGGCTGCACCGGCCTGACAGCAGTGGACATTGAAGGAGACAGCCTGACGGTCATCGCACCGGGTGCCTTTATGAACTGCAAGAAGCTGAAGAAGATCGTGATCGGCGAGAAGGTGACCACTATTGGGAAGAACGCCTTCAACGGCTGCAAGAAGCTGAAGACGATCCTGATCAAATCCCAGAAGTTGACCAAGAAAAAGACCGGCAAAGCGGCCTTTAAGAACATCCATAAGAAAGCGGTGTTTACGCTTCCGGAGGATCTTTCAAACAAGAAACGGACCGCATACAAGGCGCTTTTGAAGAAAGCGAACAAGCCTGCAACGGCCAAGATCAAGTAAAACAAAAGCCCGGACGGCATTGCCGTCCGGGCTTTGCTTTCATCTTTTAGAATCCAAGGGGTTTTGGCGCCTGGGGCTTAGTAACGTTTTGTTTCTGTCTCGGTTCCCTTGCCATCAGGCGATCATTGGTCATCCTGCTCTGGTATTCCTTCAGGTTTTTGATCATATGGGCAGGACCCTTTTCCATATCTGCCAGGATTTGCTCGGCGCTGTGATCCTTGATATATCCGTTTACAGCCAGGTTCACGTATACATCCCGGCGTGCGCCCCTTTCGATCTTGAACATATTGGCTCTTTTGGGATCTTTTCCGGCCTCCAGTTCCTTGATGGAAGCACCGGCAGCGATAAAATCCTGGAGGATATTGTACATGGCTGCCGTATCTTTTTTCGGTTCGTTTTTCAGCTCCTCCATATTTTTTTTGGCTTCGGCGATCTTATCCTTGGCGATCTCCTTATATACCGTTGCCAGATCAAAGCCTTCACCGGCCTGCTTTTCAATGGAATCGCGACACTGCTTCATTTCCAGTTTTCCGATCTGCTTTAGCTGCTCGGCGGCCCGCTTCCGGTCTCTGCCGGTGGGGGTTATGGTAATGGAGCCTTTTTCCTTCAGGTATTTCCGGGATGTGTCATGAAGCTCGTGAGCGGCAGCCAGCCACTGTTTGGCAAATTCAAGTTTCTCCTTGGGGGCAGCAGCTTGCAGGTGTCCTTTGGGATCGCTGTTATGATCCCGGAGTGTATGCTCACGCAGGGTCCACAGTGTTTCACCGGCTCTTCGAAGGGCTACGTGCTCCGGGCTTTCGTCCTTGAAGACCGAGGCACGGCTGGTGTTGAAAAGCTCCATGGTGTTTTGATAGGTCGATACAGCTTCGGTGGCTTTTTTGGTAGGCCCGAATTGCTGCACACGTGTTTTGACCGAGGCTACGAAAGCGTCCATCTCAAGGGCGTAGTCCGGCATTGTGATAAAATTACCCTCTACGACCTTGTAGTCTTCGGACTGAAAATACGTTTCAAGCTCCGGCGCAGCCTCTTTATAGCCTTCGGGATCGTCTTTGTAAGCATCCTTTTGGATCAGACGGAAATAATCTTTGACGATGTCTTTTTTCTCTGCCTCTTCTTTATATTGGAATCCGTTAAGAAGATCAAAAAGGCTATCCTTAAATGACTGTTCTTCTTTTTTCTCGTCTTCTTTGATCTCTTCTTCCTTCATAGATGGATCCTCCTGTCAGTTTTTGCTTTTTTTTGTAATAGGCTGCTTTGCCCTGTTTGGTTGCATAGCATAGGATTTGTTTTGCTATACGAGTTAGATCCATTATAGCAGATTTTGACGAAAAACGGGAACATAACTTACTTAGTGGTAGAAATTGCGATACCACGGAATCTGTGGTAAAGTATAATCCACAGAACAGGGGGGTAATCATTTGAAAGAAGAAACGAAGAAAACAAACGGAACTAAAAAGGGTTTTTGGACCCTCAGATATACACTGCTGAATGCGACTTATTTTGCGGCCTTTTGCACGGTGCATGCTTATGCGGCGGTATATTTGTTGGCAAACGGGTTTTCCAATACGGAGGTAGGGATCCTGTTAGCGGCAGCTAACATCGTATCCGCCCTTTGTCAGCCCTATATTGCAGGGGTGATCGATAAGCCGGGGGCGCTTACGAATCGCAGGTTTATCCTGCTGTCGGTGCTGGTGATCCTGACAGGAAGCGGTGTGCTTTTGTTTGCGCACAATGTGAAGGTCTTGATCTTTATCGTCTTTGGGCTGATCTATATGATCCAGTTTGCTTACCAGCCGGTTATGACGGCGCTTTGTTTTGAGTATCAGAAGGCAGGCTGTGATATCTTCTACGGCCTTGCCAGGGGCTTGGGATCTGCCAGCTTCGCCGTGACCTCCGCTTTCATCGGATCCGCTGTGGAGAAAAACGGCGTAACGATCCTTTTGTATGTCACAATGCTGATGATGGCTCTATCTGCCGTGGTGATCTTCTTTTTCAGGATGCCCGGGGGGGAGACGGAGAATGCTTCTGATCCTGCATCCGGCAAAAAAGAGGAAGGGGATAAAGGCGCCGCTCAGCCCCACAACCGTCTTTCGGATTTTGCAAGGACCTATCCGGCTTTTACCCTGTTTTTGGTGGCAACGATCTGCTTTTACTTTGCCCATAACATGATCAACGATTTCATGATCCAGATCATTAGAAATCTCGGAGGCGGAGAAACAGAGTTGGGGTATGCTAACTTTTTGCAGGCGATCTTAGAGCTCCCGGTGATGGCGCTGATCACCCTTGTGTTCCGGAAGATCTCGGCGCAGAAGCTGCTTGTCATATCCGGCGTTGCCTTTTTTATCAAGATCCTGATCCTGGTATTTGCAAAAAGCATGGTGGGAATGTTTGTCAGTCAGTCCTTCCAGCTCTTTGCCTATGCGGTGTTTATACCGGCAGCGGCCTACTATGTAAGCCAGACCATGGAACAGCTGGATCAGGTAAAGGGACAGGCCTTTGTTACCAGTGCAATAACGGTGGGTGGCGTTTTTTCCAACCTAATCAGCGGTGTGATCCTGGATCATCTGGGAATCCGTTTTATGCTGGTGACCGGAAGTCTGGTCTGCGGCGTCGGCGTAGTGATCGGCTGGGTAGCCATGACGAAGCTGCCCCATCACAAAACGTCGGAGGGAGCAGCCGGATGAAAAACATTGCTTCCAATTTGGATTCCAATATGATACAATGATTTTATCTATCAACAGTTGACCTTGCACATACGAAGAGAGGTGATGTGTATGGGAATTTCAGCAATCGGCGGGTATGGTGCCTATAATCACTACGCGCAGTCCTTATCCAGCGGCAGCAGGATCAACAGGGCGGCTGATGGCGCTTCCGAAATGGCGATTTTGCAAAAAGAGAATGCACAGATCAAAGGCTTAGATGCAGGCGCAAGCAATATTTCCGAAGGAAAGAATGCGCTGAATATCGCTGACGGAGCACTTGGTGAGGTAACGGATTATCTGCAGAGGATGCGGGAACTTGGAGTGAAGGCTTCCAACGGGCTGCTTTCCTACAACGACAGGCAATCCATTCAGGCAGAGATCGATCAGCTGAAGCAGGGGATCACGGATGTGGCCGGTATCACCAGCTACAATGAAAAGAACCTGATTGACGGCAGCGCTCGGGGCGTACAGATCGCTACCGACAGCAACGGTACGTCCAAGAGCATTGATTTCGGCAATGCCACCCTTTCGGCCCTTGGCATCGAGGATTTTGATGTGACCGGCGGCAGCGTGGATCTGAAGGCCATCGACAAAGCTCTTGAGACCTTGAATTCTTCCCGTTCCAACATTGGCGCCCAGACCAATGCACTGGAGTATGCGTACAATTCCAGTCGCAACACAGCCTACAATCTTACCAGCGGCGTCAGCAGGATGGGCGATACGGAGTACGGTGAGTATGTGAGCAAACTGCAAAAGCAGCAGACTCTGGACACCTACAGGCTGATGATGCAGAAAAAGGAAATGGAAAACAAGCACAAAAATACCATGGCCCTCTTTATGTAAGAGGTCCGGGTCATAAAGCAGTAAGAACCGGGGCTTCCCTTTTGGGAGGCCTCTTTTTTATGTATAATGCAGCCAGCGGATGGCGATGCTCTTTTTCAATTATAAATTTAGCGGCAAAAAGAGCGGGGAGCCCTATCGGTTCCGGATGATTTTGTCGAAATATAGTACGAAGAGAGAAAAAACGGTTTTTCATAAATCATGTGAAAACCTTGTCTTAGCAGCAAAATCCCTATATAATGATAGGGTGTGTGGGAGGGGAACATGGAAGCGAACGTTCACACTTTTCGAATTGACAAATTATATGAGAACTTTGCGGCCTCAGCCAACGAAAAAGGTCGTTACTTTTTCGTGCTGGATATTCACCGCAATATTGCCCGCTGGTCGCCTTCGGCGGTAAGCGATTTCGGGCTGCCGGGGGAATACACGGATAGGAATTCCCAGGTGGTTGCGGAGCATTTGATGCCGGAGGAAGCCAAGACCTTTGATGAGGATGTAAAAAGAGCCCGTCAGGGGAGCTTGGATCGGAAAGAAACCCAGTGGCATATCCGGACAGCGGATGATAAGTATATCACCTGCTCGGTGAAGTATTTTACCATCAAGGATTATACGGGACTGCCCTCCTATATCGGAGTGGCTATCACTTCCCTTTTGATCGATGCCCATACGGATCCCACCACCAATCTGCCGGGACAGATCCGGTTCTTGGAGCATTTGCGCGGGATCTTTACCACCAGGCGCAGAGCGGTGGTAATGCTCATCGGTACCATGAACTTTGAAAGCGTAAACAGCACCTACGGCTATTCCTACGGGAATAAGGTGATTGCCGCACTTTCCACCCAGCTTCGTGAGATGACAAAGGGAGAAGGGGAGTGCTTCCGCGGAGACGGCATCATGCTGTTTTTCTGCTCGGAGACCATGACGGTAGAGCAGATGACGAAGCTGTATCAGGACTACAGCAATTTTGCCCTGCGGATGCTGATGGTGGATGGCAATAAGGTGCCTGTAAAACTTAGTGCGGGCATTGTAGTGGCGGATGATCCTACCATTGATGTACATGCCATTCTGGCAACCCTAAAATATGCACAAAATAGGTCAGAGACCACTCAGGATGGCCAGCCTGTGATCCTGAAAAATGATTACATGGCTCACAACGCCAGAACTCTTGAGATGGTGGCATCCCTTCGAAAGGATGTGGCGGCGAACTGCCAGAATCTGGAGCTGTTTTATCAGCCCATTTTGTATGCGGATGAGAACCGCGTGGTGGGCTGCGAGGCCTATCTTCGTTGGCATCGGGAGGACGGTCAGATTTCCCCGGCTCAGTTTTTACCCTGGCTGGAAAATGATTCCTCCTTTATGACGCTGTGTGACTGGATCCTTCGAAGGGCGCTGGCAGAGGGCCGAGACATTTTGGCTCGCAATCCCAATCTGCTTTTGACGGTGAATCTGTCTCATAGGCAGCTGGGGCAGCCGGAGTTTCATCAGTACCTTTTGAACATGCTGAAAAAGAAGGAGTTTCCGGGACAAAATCTCTGTTTGGAATTAACGGATAAATGTCGCTTCTTAAATCCGGATCTGCTGCGGCATGAAATCGTATTTTTCAAATCCTTAGGCGTTTTGGTGGCCCTGGATGGTTCCTGTCTGTTAGACCTTCACATGGTCAGGGAGCTTCCGGTGGATATCATTAAGATCGGCAGGGATTTTACCAGTCAGTTGAAAAAGAGCAAGAGAGACTGCTCCCTGCTTAGGGCACTTTGTCTCTTTGCAAAGGAGTGTAATATCATGGTCTGCGCCGAGGGCGTGGAGGATGAAGCCACCCTGGAGCTGATCCGCTCCTTTGGAGTAACGGCTTATCAAGGATATGTGGCATCCGGCGCGGTACCGCTGGAAGAATTTATGAATCTGAAGCTGCTGAAGAAGCAGTAACGATAAAACTAAAAGATTTAGGAGACACTATGAAAAAAGCATTGATCACAGGCGTAACAGGACAGGACGGATCTTACCTGTCGGAGTTTTTGTTGGAGAAGGGCTATGATGTTCACGGGACCATCAGACGTTCTTCCGTGGATTTCAGAGAGCGGATCGCTCATTTAGAGGGCAGGGAGCGTTTCCATCTGCACTATGCGGATCTGTCAGATTCCATGAGCCTTGTAAAAGTGGTCAGTGAGGTAAAGCCTGATGAGATCTACAACCTGGCGGCCCAGTCCCATGTGCAGGTCAGTTTTGACGTGCCGGAGTTTACGGCAGATGTAGATGCGACAGGCGTTTTGCGTGTGCTGGAGGCAGTTCGCGTTTGCGGATTGGAAAAGAGCTGCCGTGTGTATCAGGCTTCCACTTCGGAGCTTTACGGAAAAGTAGAGGAGGTTCCCCAGTCGGAGACCACACCTTTCCATCCCTATTCTCCCTATGCCGTGGCAAAGCAGTACGGCTTCTGGATCACCAAGGAATACAGGGAAGCTTATGGAATGTTCTGCTGCTCCGGCATTTTGTTCAATCATGAATCAGAGAGAAGAGGCGAGACTTTTGTAACCCGTAAGATCACTTTGGCAGCTGCCAGGATCGCACAGGGAAAGCAGGATAAGCTTTATCTCGGAAATCTTTCCTCCTTACGCGATTGGGGCTATGCCAAGGATTATGTGGAGTGCATGTGGCTGATCCTGCAGCATGATAAGCCGGAGGATTTTGTCATCGCAACGGGAGTGCAGCATTCTGTCAGAGAATTCTGTCAGCTGGCGTTCCACTATGCCGGAATTGAATTGGAATTTCAGGGAGAGGGCCTTGAAGAAAAAGGAATCGACAAGGCTACCGGAAAGGTACTTGTGGAGGTTTCCGAAGACTTTTACAGACCGACGGATGTGGTGAATCTTTGGGGAGATCCATCCAAGGCTAAAAAGGAGCTTGGCTGGAATCCCACGAAGACAAGCTTTGACGAACTTGTACGCCTGATGGTGGATTCGGACATGAAGAAGGTGGCAGTAGAGCGTGCCGAAGAGCATATCGGAATGAACCTGGAAGAGTATCTGGAAAAGGGAGTAGTCAAATGAATATAGCAGTGATCATTGCCAGCGGAAGCGGGCAGCGGATGGGACAGGATATTCCCAAGCAGTTCATCAATGTGTATGACAAGCCTGTTTTGATCTACACCCTGGAGGGCTTTCAGAAGCATCCCCAGATCGACGCCATAGAGGTTGTAACGCTGGAAGGCTGGCACGACATTGTCTGGGCCTATGCCAAGCAGTTTAATATCGATAAGTTAAAATGGATCGTCTCCGGTGGGAATACCGCCCAGGAGTCCATCCGCAACGGCATCTACAATCTGGAGGGAAAAGCATCGGAGGATGATATCATCATCATTCACGATGGAATCAGACCTTTGGTGGATGAAACCGTGCTTTCCGATGTCATCGTAAAATGCGCCCAGTATGGGAATGCGGTCACTTCCCTTCCCTACAATGAGCAGATCTTTTTGGTGGATGATGAGATCAGCACCGTCAAATACATTCCCCGTGAAACTTTGCGCAGGGTATCTACCCCCCAGGCCTACAGGTTTGGCAAGGTGGATAGCGCTTATCATGAGGCATACGAAAAAGAGATCGGTATCTACGGCTCAGCCTATACCAATACCATGATGGTGGAATTGGGAGAAAGGCTGTATTTTGCTGCCGGATCCGATAAGAACATTAAGCTCACCACCAAGGACGATCTGGAGATGTTCAAAGCTTACTTGAAATCGGATAAGGATAACTGGTTGAAGTAAAATGTTACGATTCACAGATACGCTGTATCATCAGCGGGGTATCGTGCTTGCACGAAATACCGCGCATGATGATGCAGAGCGTACCTGCGAAGCAGGTATTTCACCGAACCCTGAGAAAACAGCTGCGATAGCAGCGATTGAGGTGCTTGCACCGGGTTTTCGAAGAGGTCGGGGAAGTATCTGTGAATCTATCGCATGAATATGAAAAAAGAAAACAATATGAATCTATACGAAAATACAATGTATCAAGAGGATCTGCAAAAGGTCGCAACCCTTCCCCTTCCCTGGGAAAAGCTTCAGAATGCCGGAGTTCTGATCTCCGGTGCAAGCGGTATGATCGGAAGCTTTCTGACCGATGTTCTGATGGTGAAAAATGAAGAGGGACTTGGCTGCAAGGTGTATGCCCTGGGGCGTAATCAGGAAAGATTGGCCTCCAGGTTTTCTCATTGGGAAAAAAGCGAAAATCTGGTTTTCGTTCCTTACGATATCAATGAACCGCTGGCAATGGATCAGGATGCAAAGATCGACTATGTATTGCATCTGGCTTCGAATACCCATCCCGTACAATACGCTACGGATCCGGTGGGCACCATTACCACCAACATCATCGGGCTGCAGAATATGCTTTCCTTCGCAAAGGAGGCCGGTGCAAAGCGAGTGGCCTTTGCTTCCTCCAATGAGATCTATGGAGAGAATCGGGGAGATGTGGAACTCTTTTCAGAGGACTATTGCGGTTATATCGACAGCAACACCCTGCGGGCCGGATATCCGGAAAGCAAGCGTTGTGGGGAAGCGCTGTGTCAGGCCTATATACGGGCCATGGATATGGATATCGTAATCCCGAGATTAACCAGATCTTACGGCCCTACCATGCTGATGTCGGATACCAAGGCCATTAGCCAGTTTATCCGAAAGGGCATTGCCGGAGAGGATATCGTTTTAAAATCGGCCGGCAATCAGTTATATAGTTACACTTATGTAGCAGATGCTGTCAGCGGACTGTTGACGATTTTGCTGATAGGAGAAAAAGGAGAGGCCTACAACATTGCCGATACCGCGTCGGATCTGACGCTAAAGGACCTGGCAGAGCTGATCGCTTCCTTTGCGGGCAAAAAGGTGGTATTTGAGCTTCCGGATGATGTGGAAAGCGCAGGCTACAGCAAGGCAACCAAGGCCAGATTGGATGGCAGCAAGCTGCGGGGTCTTGGCTGGAAGCCCTTTTATGATATTTCAGAAGGAATGACGAGAAACCTTCAGATTTTGAAGGATCTGCAACAGGGTTAGTTAGCATATAGTAACAGTTAGCAAGGGGTAACAATTTTGGCAAGTGAAAAGAAAAAAGCAGTGATCATCGGTGCCGGTCCGGCAGGACTGACGGCAGCCTACGAACTGCTGAAAAGGTCATCGGAATATGAGGTTACGGTTTTAGAGGAATCCGACGCCTTCGGCGGAATTTCCAAAACGGTGCAGTATCACGGCAACCGGATGGATATGGGAGGACATCGATTTTTCTCCAAGGTTCCGGAAGTCAATGCCTGGTGGGAGAATATGATGCCTACCCAGGGGGCTCCGGCTATGGATTACAAGAAGCTTTCCAGACAGGCGCCGCTTTCAGAGGGGGGTCCGGATCCGGAAAAGCAGGATCGGGTGATGCTGATCCGTAACCGCTTAAGCAGGATCTATTTCAAATCCAGATTCTTTGATTATCCCATTTCCCTGAAGTGGGAAACCATTAAAAACATGGGGCTTGGAACCACCTTCCTGGTAGGTCTCAGCTATGTAAAAACCAAGTTTTTCAAGCGGGAAGAAAAATCCCTGGAGGATTTTTATATCAACCGCTTCGGAAAAAAACTGTACTCCATGTTTTTTGAAAACTATACCCAGAATCTCTGGGGAAGGCATCCGTCACAGATCTCTCCCGAATGGGGCGCGCAGAGAGCCAAGGGTCTTTCCATTACGGCGATCCTGAAGGATATGCTGGGCAAGCTCTTTCACGTAAAGGGTCGCAAGGTGGAAACCTCTCTCATAGAGCAGTTTTTCTATCCCAAACTGGGACCCGGACAGCTGTGGGAGATCACAGCCTCAGAAGTAGAGAATCTTGGTGGCGTCATCTTTAAAAACAGCAAAGCCGTGGCGATCTATCGGAATGCAGACGGAACCATAAAGGGCGTCGGATATGAGGCAGAGGGCGGAACCCGCAGGCTGGATGCGGATCTGGTGATCTCCTCCATGCCCATAAAGGACCTTGTGGCAGGAATGGATGATGTACCAAAGGATATGCAGGAGATCGCAAAGGGACTTCCCTACCGGGATTATATCACCGTTGGTGTTCTGGTTAAGAAGTTAAAGCTGCAAAACAAAACGAAGATCCCCACCCTGGGCGGTATCGTGCCGGATAACTGGGTGTATGTCCATGACAGATCCGTGCATATGGGAAGGTTCCAGATCTTTAACAACTGGTCTCCTTACATGGTGGCAGATCCCGAGCATACCGTTTGGATGGGACTTGAATATTTCTGCAACGAAGGAGATCGCATGTGGACCATGCCGGATGAGAAGTTTGCAAAGGCTGCGATCCGGGAAATGGTGAAGATCGGACTCATCGAATCAGCGGAAGATGTGACAGACTATCATGTGGAGCGGATCAAAAAGGCCTATCCGGCGTACTTTGATACCTATGATCGGATCGATGATCTGAGGGCGTATCTGGATACCATTCCCAATCTGTACTGTGTGGGACGTAACGGTCAGCACCGGTACAACAATCTGGATCATTCCATGTGTACATCCTTTGAGGCTGTAAAGAATATCATTTCAGGGGTAACCACCAAAGAGAATCTTTGGAATGTGAATACGGAACAGGAATATCATGAAGGGAAGGCGTAAGGCCTTCCCTTTTTTCATGCGCTGAAGGGCTCAGGATTTTGCAGTTGCAGGCCTTTTCAAAAGAGAGGTAACCAGGTTGATGCACAGGTGCCACAACAGGCCCAGCAGGATGGACAGAAAGAAGATCTCGATACGGAAAGGAACGGATTTTGCCGTCAAAATCCCGGTGATCTCTCCCCAGTATTTGAAGATGTAAAGGTGCATCAGGAAGATCTCAAGGCTGGCTTTTCCGATGATGGTAAAGGGATACAAGATAACGGATGCATGGGTCCCAATGAAGGCAAATCCCTTGCAGAAAAGAAGGGACAGGGGAAGTGCCATGGGGATCAGGGCATGCCACCAAAGGCCATAATCCCATAGCACATCAAAGCTGCATCTTTTTAAAATGACAAAATGAAGTACGCCGAAAACCAGGCAGATGGCAGTGGAAATTACAAAAGGCATTCCCTGAAAGGGGCGAAGAAGCCCGGCGGAAATCCGATCCACAGAAGGGGATTTTTTTTCGCCTGCAAATTTCACGGAGGCAACATACATACCGATCAAAAAGGCCGGGATCCGGATAAAGGTGATGAGAAGGTCACGGTTTCCGAAATAGCTGTAGGATGCAATCCAGCAGATGGCGGTCATGACAGCACAGGTGGTTAGCTTGTGCTTACTTTCCTTCAAAAAGGAATAAGGGATAGGTGCGATCAGATAGTAGGCAAAGATGGTATAGACATACCAGTTCCCCTGGTTGCCCAGCTGTGCGCGAAAGCCCTGGAAGGTCAGAAAACCAATGATCTCCTTGGGGGAGAAATTGAGTCCGAAAACCAGCCTGTCAACGATGATATGAAGCAGCAGAAAACTGCCCCAGACAGGAAGGAGCTTTAGAAGTCTTTTGATAAAGTAATCCCGAATGGAGTTTTTTTCCAGGGAATGATAGATCCCGAAGCCACTCAGCAAAAAGAAGATATCCACACTGATGTGAGCAGCCAGCTGCAGGAAGCGGAAGGGCTCCTTTTCCGCAACCAGCCCCAAAAGCATGGCGTGGTTATACATCACCCAGAGGGTAGCAAAACCCATGAGCTCTGTCCGGTGAGCGGATAGCAGCTTATAGGGCGATAGTTTTTTCGTTGTCTGATCTGCCGCAGGGGCTTTTCTGTTTTCCATGAACACCTCAAATGATCCTGTTTTTTCTGATTTTTACTCTATCACGGATCGTAGGAAATTGCCATAGAGAATGTGTTGTGATATGATGATAAGAGTGTATGTTCATGATTTTGGAGGGAAAGAAATGAAGGATCATAAACGACTTTTAAGCAGGCTTTTCGGTCTGGTAGCAGTATTCGTTTTTTGCGGGATGTTAGGCACATCTCCTTTGCTGGCAAAAGAGACCATAAACGCTGACAGCAGCATAGGATCTCTTATTACAACAAAGGATACCGAGATGTCCATTCAGGGAGCAACCGTTACGGTTTCCGGAAATGCCATAGTGTCCGGCGGAGACCTGTATCTGGAGGACGGAACAAACGGCGTTGCCGGTAAGCTGGTGGTAAACGGAGATCTGTATTTGACAGACGGAAATCTGCGGATCAAAAACGGCTCCGTCATTGTAAAGGGAAATCTGTATGTGACCGGAGAGAATAAAGAAAGCGAAGGCTCCGGCAAGCTTTGGATGGATCAGGAAGGATCCTATCTGAGCGTTGCGAAGGGCATGTACTTTAATACCAGCAAGCCCGCTTATCTGTTTCGAGGCAAGATCGATCTGGGAGGGGATTTGCAGGTGAAAAAGCCCTCCAACGGCGGGGAAACCTTTGTGGCAAAATCCCTGCAGGTAGAGCTTTTAAATCCTGCTACCGTAACCTTTGAAATGCCTGGTTGCAGATTCAATGAGCTGATCCTGGATCAGGAATATAAGCAGTACAGCTTTAATGTGAAGGAATGCTGGAAAGTCCTGACCATGAAAAAGGTCAATCTGCAGGACTGTGATATTACGCTGGAAAAGACTAAATTTGCCTTTACGGGAAAGGCCATTGTGCCGGAAGTCAAGTCCGTTACCTTAAAGCAGGATGGAATTGCTGTTCCCGCATCCGCCTATACGGTTACGGCTACTAACAATGTGCGTCCGGGGAAAGCTACGCTGAAGTTTGCTGCAGTAGCACCCGGTTATAATGAGCAGACGCTAACTTTTACCATCGTGTATGACAGAGCCGTGCTCACATCCGTAAGGAAGTTTACCAAGAATTCTATCCGGGTAACCTGGAAGAAGAGTGAGGTGGCTGACGGATATGAGGTCAACTGGGGTTTGAAGAAAACCTTTAAGGGTGCAAAGAAAAAGAACGTAAAAAAAGATAACTACTCACTTGTGGTCAAACGGCTGAAGAAAAACAAGAAGTATTTCGTACGGGTTCGCGCCTATAAGAAAGTGAGCGGAAAGAAAGTCTATACCAAATGGTCCAAGATCAAAAGCGTCAGAGTGGTTTAAAGCAACCTGTTGACGGTATTGGCAGTAACGAAGAAAGAGATAGGAATTCCATATGAAATGTGTCGTTTTGGCCGGAGGCTCGGGAGATGCCCTCTGGCCCTTATCCAGAAGGAATTATCCGAAGCAGTTTATTCATCTGCGTTCCGGCAGGTCTCCCTTTCAGGAGGCCATTGCCCGCAATCTTCCTTTTTGTGATGAGTTTTTGATCCTGACAAATGATAAATATGAGAATATTGTACAGAGCCAGTTGTCCATGTTTCAGGGCCTTCGGTATCGGATGTTTCTGGAGCAAAAAGGCAGACAGACGGCTCCTGTTGTGATGCTTACGGCCCTGGAACTTTCCGAGGAGGAAGAGCTTCTGGTGGTGTCCTGTGACCATATGATCACAGGGGGGGATTATAACGGCTGCATTGTGCAGGCCCAGCGGCTGTTGCAGGAGGCGGCTGAGCAGGACCGCTCCCTCATTGTGGCAGTAGGCTGCAGCTTTGATCCCGGGCAGGATAAGGAAGGACATAACTTTTTCGATTGTTACGATGACGGAAAGGTGGAGTATATTCCGGCAGGATCGCAGCTTTCGGGGCATTGCGACGCCGGGCTGGGAGGCAGCCTTCCGGACGGTGGAATGGAGCGACTGGCAGACAGCGGCATCTTTCTGATCCGCGTAGCAGATTATAAGAAGGCTGTTAAGAAAAATAATACTGCCCTTTATGAAGGGTGCCTGAGGCTTGCAGAGGATCTGTCAGCGAAGGAAAAAAGTGAGAAAAGAATCCTTTATCTTGCTGAGCAGATGGAGCAGCTTCCTTCCGTCAGCATCGGAGACGTCATTTACAAACCCTGGAGCGAAGAGGGAAAGGTGAAGGTTGTAAAGGGTGATTTTACCTGGATGCGTCTTTTGTCTTTGGATCAGGTTTCCAGGATCTGGGAAAGCGATGGGAATGCCATCTGCTATGATTCGGAAGGAACCAAAGTCATCAACCAAAGCGGCGATCAGCTGGTGGTAGTGAATGAGCTTCCCAATCTTTTGGTGGTGAATGATAAGGATTGTGTATATATCACCCCCGCCGACAAGAGTAGCAGGATCAAGGCTATTTTATCGGAGACGAAAAGTGAAGCATTACAGCCCTTCTTTGATGAAGGGGATGTTTTCTATACGGCTTGGGGTTGTAAGGAAACCCTGACAAGGAGCCGGGATTACAGTGTCAAAAAACTGACGATTCTACCGGGACACTGCATTTCCATGCACAAGCACGAAAGACGCAGCGAGCACTGGTCCATCGTATCCGGCGTAGCCACCATCGTGATGGATGGCAAGGAGCGGGAGTATCAGAAAAACGAGAGCATCTTTGTTCCCATCGGCTGCTATCATGAGATCCGTAATGACTATGCAAGAGATCTGGTTTTGATCGAGGTCAGCGTAGGTGAAAGCGTGAACCTGCGAGGCGCAGATATGATCCGAAGCAGCACGCAGACAGAGCCGGCAGGGACCGAGACAGCCGCCATGCAGACAGGCGCCGGTGAGCAAAGCAAACTATTTACAAGAAGGATCGTTCGTCTTTTGCCTGCCTATAAGGATTACCTTTGGGGCGGTAACCGTCTGCAGCAGGTATTCGGTATGGCGAAGGATTACGAGACTGTGGCGGAGAGCTGGGTGCTTTCGGCTCATCGGGACGGACGCAGTCTGGTGGTTGATGAAACCGGGAAGACGATGCCCTTTGATCGTTATCTGAAAGGCATCGGCAGAGAAGCTTTGGGATGGAAATCCCAGCCCTATGACCGCTTTCCTATTCTGGTAAAATTCATAGACGCTGCCCAGCCTTTGTCTGTGCAGGTCCATCCGGCAGATACCTATGCCCTTGCCAATGAGAATGATTACGGAAAGAATGAAATGTGGTATGTTCTGGAGGCAGAGGAAGGTGCCTACCTTTACCTTGGCTTTGAGCAAAAGGTAACACCAAGGGAAGTTCGAAGCCGGATCGCGGAAGGAACGCTGGAGCAGATCTTGCATAAGGTTTCCGTGAAAAAAGGCGATTCCATTATGGTTCCGGCAGGAACCATCCACGCCATCGGAAAGGGCGTGATGGTCCTGGAGGTGCAGCAAAGCTCTAACGTCACCTACAGGCTTTACGACTATAACCGACGGGATAAAAACGGAGAACTGAGAGCACTTCACCTGGAGCAGGCTCTTGCCAATATGGACTATGATGTTTGCCAGACGGACGGAACGCCGGAAGGCTGCTGGGAGGATCAAAAGGGCTTTCGGAAGATCCTTTTGGAGATGTGCAAGTATTTCTCTGTCTCACAGTTAGAAGTCTTCGATGAGGCGGAGCTTGTGATGGACGAATCCACCTTTTACTCCGTTGTGGTCATAGAGGGAGAAGGGAAGATTCGGGTGCAAAAGACAGATGCAGAGGATGCAGATCCCGGGGATACATTGACCTTTAAGCCCGGAGACAGTTTCTTTGTTCCTGCCGGAGCGGGAATCCTGGATATCACGGGAAAATGCAGAGTGATCCTCAGTCACATCTGAAATTAGTAAAACAGGTGGATAGACATCTGGGAGAATATAGCAATACAGAATAACAAGGAGAGAACATCAGCATGGAAAAGGATGCAAAAATCTACGTCGCAGGACACAGAGGTATGGTGGGTTCCGCCATCGTAAGAGCGTTGGAGAAACAGGGCTATACCAATATCATTACCAGGACCCACAAGGAACTGGATCTCTGTGATCAGTCAGCGGTAAGAAGCTTTTTTGAAACGGAGAAACCGGAGTATGTTTTTCTGGCAGCGGCCAAGGTGGGAGGCATTGAAGCCAACCAAAGCGCGCTGGCGGATTTTATGTATGAAAATATGATCCTGGAGATGAATGTGATCCATTCGGCCTGGCAGAACGGCTGTAAGAAGCTGGAGTTTCTGGGATCTTCCTGTATCTATCCCCGAATGGCACCACAGCCCATGCCGGAAAGCTGTCTTTTGACAAGTGAACTGGAAAAGACCAATGAAGCCTATGCGTTGGCCAAGATTTCTGGACTGAAATACTGCGAGTTTTTGAACAGGCAGTACGGCACGGATTACATTTCAGTAATGCCTACCAATCTGTATGGACCCAATGATAACTATCATCCCACCCATTCCCATGTGTTGCCGGCGCTGATCCGCAGGTTCCATGAGGCGAAGGAAAGCGGCGCCGAGTCAGTGACCTGTTGGGGAGACGGCTCTCCGCTTCGGGAGTTTCTCTATGTGGATGATCTGGCGGATCTGTGCGTCTTTTTGATGAACAACTACAGCGGCAATGAAACCGTCAATGCCGGTACCGGAAAGGAACTGACCATTAAGGAGTTGACGGAACTGGTGGCAAAGGTCGTAGGATATGAGGGAGAGATCCTCTGGGATCCCTCCAAGCCCAACGGAACGCCCAGGAAGCTTTTGGATGTTTCCAAGGCCGCTGCTCTGGGATGGACCTATAAGACGGAGCTGGAGGACGGTATCAAGTTAGCCTATGCTGACTTTTTGAACAACCCCATGCGGGCGGAGAGGTAGGAAGAGTACTTGAAATCAGAATCATAACGGTCGCACATAGAATAACAATTATTGAATCAGAAATAGGAAGAATGTAATGAACGTAATTTTATTATCCGGCGGTTCGGGCCGCAGGCTCTGGCCGCTTTCCAATGATGTCAGATCCAAACAGTTTTTGCCGGTTTTTCAAAGAGAAGACGGCGCCTATGAATCCATGGTCCAGCGCATGTACCGCAAGATCAAAGAGGTGGATGCGGATGCTAAGATCACGGTGGCTACGGCAGAGTTTCAGGTGCCCCTTTTGAAGGAGCAGCTGGGTGAGAACGTAGGCATTTCCATTGAGCCCTGCAGGCGGGACACCTTTCCGGCCATTGCCCTTGCAACCGCGTACCTTAGGGACAAGCAGGGGGTAGGGGAGGATGACAGCGTGGTGGTCTGTCCTGTGGATCCCTACGTGGAAAGCGATTACTACGAGATGCTAAAGAGCCTTGCGGATCGGGCAAAGGTTTCCGATGCCAACCTGGTACTTATGGGTATGGAGCCAACCTACCCAAGTGAGCTCTACGGCTATGTGATCCCGGAAACAGGAGATCCCCTTTCCAAAGTGGCTGCCTTTAAGGAAAAACCGGATGCTAAAACCGCAGCAGAGTATATCGAAAAGGGAGCTCTCTGGAACGGAGGGGTATTTGCCTACCGTATCGGATATGTGATGGAAAAGGCGAAAGAGCTTTTGAAGGTGACAAGTTATCAGGCTATGTTTGACGGGTATGCAGACTGTCAAAAGATCAGCTTTGACTATGCGGTGGCAGAGAAGGAGCCGCTGATCGAGATCATGCGCTTTGGCGGATCCTGGCAGGACCTGGGCTCCTTTGATATGCTGACCACGGTGCTGAAGCCGGATGCCATCGGGAAGAGCATGATGGATGAGTCCTGTGAGAATGTCCACGTTCTCAATGAGACGGATCTGCCTGTACTCTGTATGGGCCTTAAGGACATTGTGGTAGCGGTATCAAAGGACGGTATCCTGGTATCGGATAAGGCAAAAAGCTCTGCCATCAAGCCCTATGTGGACAGGATCATGGATGAGAAGCACCAGAGTGACAAATCAAAACATGATGAAAACCATCATCGTTAAGACAAAGAAGCTGAAGAAAAAGACTCAGAAGATCGTGAAGTAGGATGGGAGGTATGCATATGCGCAAAACAAGATCACAAAGCAGGATATTGATGCTGGCAGCCATGCTGGTCTTTACAGCAGCGGCTCTCTTCGCTTTTCCGAGGACGGTGCTGGCCGTAACCTACTACGACCTGTGGGTGGGAAGCACCCAGGTGACCTCCGATAATAAGGATCATATTTCCGTTATTGGCGGTACTGCCTACTATGATCCGATGGATCATATCCTGCATTTTGAAGGAAATGTTACAGGTGTTGACGGCCTTTACGATACGGGTGACGGAAAGGCGCAGATCTATTTCGGACAGAATCTTTCCAATCCCATCATCACAGGAAATGTAAAGCTGGAAAGCACCGGAGCTGACTATGGGATCTATGTTAAGGAAGTAAGTGTCGGAAACAATCTTACCTTATCCGGAGAGATCACTGCCTTTGGCAAAATGGCAGGGATTTATCATACAAAAGGTGCTATGAATGTCAAAGGAAAGGTTACGGCGCGAAGCGATCAGACAGGTGTCAAGGCTGACATCCTCAACATTTCAGGGAGCCTGGATGCGACGGCAGAGAAAAATGTGGGCCCTACAGGTGTTGAAGCAAGCTCGGTAAATATTAAAGGAGGAAGTCTTAAGGCGGCCTTCGATGATGGAGACGGTTCGGGAGTTAAGATCAATTCCTCCGGACATATTGTGGTTGACGGTGGCACGTTTTCTTCGAAAGTAAATGGCGGCCTTTCCTGCGCAGTTTCCGATGTAGCGAATATACTGGTTGAAAACGGAGGAAACGTTGCGCTTACAGTAAGCGGACCTCAATCCAGGGCACTGACTATGGTAAGTACGTCTTCGGCAATTTTGATCCGGGACGGAGACTTTAACGTATCTGCCTCCGACAATACATGGACAGTATATCCGCTTATCAGCTGCGGACCACTGACACTGAGAAAGGGAAGCCTGACGGTGCAGACGGATGAAGGATGCAGGGCTGACGCCATAAGTGCAGGAGATGTAACGGTTTCGGATGGAAGCTTCTCGGTTTCCACCGGCGGAGACAATGCCCTTACGGTAAGGGATTTTAAGATCACCGGAGGAAAAGCCGAGATCATTGCAAAAGAAAAAGCAGTCATTGCTTCTGATGAGATCTTTTTGGACGGGGGAAGGATTCATGCTGAAGGCGGGACCAAGGCGCTTTCAAGCGGAGGTACAAACACATTCTTTCTTGGAGAGGAAATGTCCATCAATGAGCCGGTCGGTGGAAAAATAAATGATGCGAAAAACGGAATCTGGGATGCCGACGATAATCCTGCGAAAAAGGTCATAACGGAAGGGCCGGATCTCTACGATCTTTGGGTAGGGGATGTCCGGGTAAGCAGTAAAAACAAGGATCATATTCCGGGTATCATAGGAGGAAGTGCTGCCTTTGACCCTCAAACCGGGGTCCTGACATTTACGGGCGATGTAACACAGATCACGGGTAAGACCCAATTTGATCTTTCCGCCTATGCAAAGATCTATTCCGAGCTGCCGAGCCTTACCATTGCGGGGAAGGCGGATCTTACGTCTTCGGATGCCACAGAAAGCATCGCCTACCGTGGACAGGACGAGATGGGAGAGCTGATCCTGGCCGGTGATCTGACCCTCGGTGGATCCATGGGCGGTTTTTGGGTCAAACATGTCGGAGACGTCAGAACGACGATCACGGGGTGCGTAAAAGCCAATGGCAAAACAACATCGGCTGTCGAAGCAGGCAATATCAGGATTTGCCGGGGAGGAGATCTTACGGCATCCATTAAGGCGGATTATGATGATGCATCGGCTATGATGCTGAACAATCTGGTTGTAGATGGAGGAAAGCTGACCGCCTTTGCACAGGGAAAAGGTGCCAAAGCCATCGAAACGGATCGGATGGATATTTATGATGGACAGGTTAATGCCACAGCGTCCGGAACGGAATGTAGGACCATACTGGCCAAAAGCGGATTTATTGTCACGGATGGAACGGTGGAGGCAAAAGCGTCCGGGCAGAAGTCCACAGCGATCTATGCAACAACGGGTACCAGCGGCTGGATATTGATGGAAGGCGGCACGGCTCTGGCAGAGGTAACGGATAATACAGATTTTTCCTATGCTGTTGTAACAAGCGGTCTGGAAGTAGAAGGCGGAAGTCTTACCGTAAAAAGTTCGACGGATGGAATGGCAGTCAACGGAGGAAACACGGATATCAGCGGAGGGAATATTCAGGTTACGGCTGCCGGCAGTATCGGACTTGCGGCAGACGAGATCCGGATGGAGGCAGGAAAGCTTCAGGTAAGCGGGAAGGATACGGGAATATCCTTTACCGGGAATGGTCTCAATTTTTCAGGCGGCAGTCTGCAGGCGGACGGTCAGTCCGGAGCATTTTACATGGATTCTTCAAGCGCCGTCATCGTATTATCGGGGGATTCGAAGATCGCGGATCCGGCAGATGGTGTAATTGCTACAGATCATAAGAGTATTCTATCTTCGGGCGTCCCGGCAAAAAGCGTGCGGCTTACGGGAACGGAGTGCTATCCGCTTTGGATCGGCACAAATCAGGTAACGGGGAAGAACAAGGATGATATCCCGGGAATAAAAGGCGGGAGTGCCAAATACGATCCCGAGAAACAGACCCTTACCTTCTTTGGAAATGTGACGGGAATCGAAGGGTATCATCAAAGCGCCGCCGGCAAGAGCCTGATCCTTTCTTCGGCCCGGCTGACCCTGGCAGGAACGGCTTATCTGGAAAGCGGGGAAATGGGGATCATGCAGATGATGAATAACGGTGGAACGACGCTCACCGTAGAGGGGGATATTTCGGTCCTGTCCCAAAAATGTGCTTTAAAATCCAGTGGCGGGATCCGGATCAACGGAAAACTGTATGCAGCATCAATGAAAGAAGAAGCCATAGGGTATGGCACGGTCATCGTTGAAGAAGGCAGTCTTACGGCAGAGACCGAAAGCAAAGCGGATCCGGCGATCTATTCTCACGGTAGTCTGATCGTCAGGGAAGGTTATGTGAAGGCAAAAGGAGGAAAAACGGCCATATCGATCGGAAATGAAGAAGGCGGGATGGTTTTGGAACGAGCTCAGGTTACAACGCCTGAAAACGGCCTCTTTTCCGCCGCTTTAAAGACGATCACGGACGGGGCCGGTCAGCCGGCTTCTCTGGTAGTCATAGATCCGATCCATACTTACTTTAGTGTAGCTTTTGATGTCTGCGGTCATGGCACTGCCCCTGTAGCGTTGAGCATAAAGAAGGGGGATAAGGTACAAAAGCCAACAGACCCTGAAGCAGAGGGCTTTGTTTTCGGCGGCTGGTTTACGGACAAAGCCTATAGCATTGCTTACGATTTTGATGCGCCTGTAACGGCGGATATCACCCTGTATGCCAAGTGGACCGACGCGCCGGCGCAGGGGCCCGGCACCCAGGATCCGGGGGGATCGGATCCGGGGGTATCGGATCCTTCTACGGAGGCAGATCCCTCCTGGATCGAAGATACCAAGACCCGGGTATACTACCGTATCCTTTCCGATGAAAAGAAGACGGCAGCCTTTGTGCGTCCGAAGACGGCAGATAAAAAGAAAGTCACTGTTCCGGCCACGATAACCCTGAATGGGAATAAGTACAAGGTGGTTCAGATCGATCCGGGAGCTTTCAAAAGCAATGAAAAGCTGACCAAGGTCACCATCGGCAAGAATGTAACGAAGATCGAACAGGAAGCCTTCATGGGCTGCAGGAAACTGAAAACCATCATTGTTAAGACAAAGAAACTGAAGAAAAAGAGCGTTGGTAAGAACGCCTTTAAGAACATTCATAAGAAGGCCAAAGCCAAAGTGCCTGCAAAGAAGGTGACGTTGTATCGGAAGACCTTTAAGAAGGCCGGGATGAAGAAAAAGACCCAGAAGATCGTGAAGTAAATATATGATAAATAAATGAAGGAAAAAACAGGAGGACGGAAACATGAAGGTGTTTGTAACAGGCGTCGGCGGACAGCTTGGCCGGGACGTGATGAATGAACTGGCAAAAAGAGGGATCGAAGGAGTAGGCAGCGATATCGCTCCGGAGTTTTCCGGTATTCAGGACGGATCGCCGGTAACTACAATGCCCTACGTGCAGATGGACATCACGGATGAGGCCATGGTAGAAAAAGTGCTCACAGAGCAGCGGCCCGATGCCGTTATTCACTGTGCTGCCTGGACAGCCGTGGATGCGGCGGAGGATGAGGAAAACAAACCCAAGGTCATGGCCATCAATGTCACGGGCACACAGTCCATTGCCAAAGCAGCGGCCGCGGTGGATGCGAAGATGATGTACATCAGTACGGACTACGTCTTCAACGGGCAGGGCACAGAGCCCTGGGCGCCGGACTGTAAGGACTACGCGCCTTTGAATGTTTACGGCGAAAGTAAGCTGGAGGGAGAAAAGGCGGTATCCGGAACACTGGACAAATTTTTCATCGTCCGTATCGCCTGGGTCTTCGGACAGAACGGCAATAACTTTATCAAGACCATGTTGCGGGTTGGCAAGAGTCATGATGAAGTCAGGGTGGTAAATGACCAGATCGGAACGCCTACCTATACCCTGGATCTTGCAAGACTTTTGGTGGATATGATCGTAACCGAGAAGTACGGCTACTATCACGCAACCAACGAAGGCGGCTTCATTTCCTGGTATGATTTTACAAAGGAGATCTACAGACAGGCGGGCTATACCACGAAGGTGACGCCGGTCACCACAGCGGAGTACGGGATCTCCAAAGCGGCCAGACCCTTTAACAGCAGGCTGGACAAGAGTAAGCTTACGGAAAGCGGCTTTGAGCCATTGCCTGATTGGAAGGATGCGGTAAGAAGATATCTTGAAGTATTGGAGGACTGATATGTACGACTATCTGATCGTAGGCAGCGGCCTCTTCGGAGCCGTGTTTGCACAAAGAGCCAAGGCGGCAGGAAAGAATGTTTTGGTGGTGGAAAAAAGAGACCACATCGGCGGCAATATCTTTACAAAGGATGAGGACGGGATCGCGGTGCATCAGTACGGCGCACACATCTTTCATACCAATGACAGAAAGGTCTGGGACTATATCACCCGGTTTGCGGAGTTTAACCGATATACCAATTCTCCTGTGGCCAACTTCCACGGCGAGCTCTTTTCCCTGCCCTTTAACATGTATACCTTCCATAAAATGTGGGGCGTGGTAACGCCTAAGGAAGCGGCGGAAAAGATCAAAGAGCAAAGGGAGGCGGCCGGCATCACGGAGCCGAAAAACTTGGAGGAACAGGCCATCTCTCTGGTGGGAACGGATATCTACGAAAAGCTTATCAAGGGCTATACCCAAAAGCAGTGGGGCAGAGCGTGCAAGGATCTGCCGGCCTTTATCATCAAGCGCCTTCCCGTGCGCCTGACCTTTGATAATAACTATTTCAATGCCTTGTATCAGGGAATCCCCACAGAGGGCTACACCAAGCTAATTGAAAATCTCCTGGAGGGTATCGAGGTTCGGCTGGATACGGATTATCTGGATCCTGCCACCAAGCAGGAACTGGATGCCATGGCAGAAAAGGTGGTTTATACCGGTTGTATTGATGCTTACTTCGGACAGCGCCTGGGAGCTTTGGAGTATCGGACCCTTCGCTTTGAGACAGAACGTTTGGAAGTGGCCAATTACCAGGGCAACGCGGTTGTCAATTATACCGATGCCGAGACCCCCTATACCCGGATCATCGAGCACAAGTGGTTCACCTTCGGAAAGACCCCGGAGGGAGAAGAGACCTCCCATACCATCATCAGCCGGGAGTATCCGGCGGAGTGGAAGCAGGGGGATGAGCCCTACTATCCTGTCAACGATGAGAAAAACTCCGCTCTGTATGCGGAATATAAAGCCCTTGCCGATGAGGAGAAAAAAGTGATCTTCGGCGGCAGGCTGGGACAGTATAAATACTATGACATGGATGCGGTGATCGCAGAGGCGCTTTTGGCAGCGGAAAAAGAGGGAATTTAGAAGCAGACACAGATAAAATCGGCCGTTTTTGACATATTTCCTGCAAAAACTTTACTTTTCACCGAAAATTCATTGATTTTTCATCTTTTTTGTGTAGAATGAGAATAGTTGACATAAAACAATGAAAAACAGGGGAAATAAGTCAAGGAGAGGTCGATTTATGATAGTAAAAAATGCAATACAAAAAGGCGGAGCAAAGAAAGCCCTGAAACGCGGACTGGCTTTTATGACCGCCTTTTTTCTGTTGACACAAAGTGTGATGCCGGTCATGGCGGATCAGAAAAATGCAAGTAATCCTGCAGAATCCAAAGCAGCGGCGGTATCGGAGAATGCTGCCGAAGCTGTGAGTGAGCGGGCACTGGAATACCTGTATCTGGAGGAAACATCTCTTTCGGCCGGCCAAAACGGGCATATTCTGGTGGCCGTAGAGACAAAAGAGGGAGAAAAGTTTGCGGATGCTAACCTTACCCTGATCCGGAAAAGCACCGGCGAGCAGATCCTGTTGCCCCTTTCAAAAAGCGAGGACGGCAGTCTGGTGTTCGAGACGGGAACAAAGCTTTCCCGGGGCGTTTACGGATTCGGAAGCTTAAAGATGCAGCCCTTTGGCGGCAGCTGGGAAAGCCTGGATATCGCAGCCGTTCCCGGAATGGAGGAAGCAGCCTTCGGTGTGGACAGTGAGGTTTCCTTTGATACCGAGAAGATCGGAGATCTGTGTGAGGATGAAGGCCTTTGTGCAGAGGGAAGCGGCTTGTCCGAAGACCAGCAGGAGGAGCTTCAGGATTCGGTGATCAATCTCGGCGTGCAGAATGTAACCGCCGGGGGCGTTGCGGCGCAGCTGGAAGCAGCCCTTGCAAATATGCAGGAGGATCTTTCTGTCAATGGGGAGGAAGCGCTGAGCGCCGAATCGGAAGAAGAGGAAAGTCTGAGTGCCGAGCAGGCCAAGGTGCAGAAGGTAGTGATCGTTCTTGATCCCGGTCATGACGATACCCACTGCGGAGCCAGGGCCAACGGTCTTTTGGAAGAGAGGCTCAACTTTACGGTAGCCAGCTACTGTAAGCAGTATCTGGAAGAGAACTATTCCAATGTGACGGTCTATATGACCAGAACCTCCAATGCCTGCCCCCATCCCGGATACAGTTCCACCGATGATAATGCTCTCAGAGTGGAAGCGGCAGCTTCCGTGGGCGCCAATGCCTATGTATCCATTCACTTTAACTCTACGGGAACCTCGGCAACTACTTCCAAGGGAGCCATGGTATTTTATCCCAATGGAAATTACAATGCTTCCGTATCAGAAGCGGGAAGGAAGCTGGCAACTCATATTCTGGCAAACCTGGTAAACCTGGGACTTCAGAACAACGGTGTCAAGACCTACGGCTCTCAGACCGGGGATACCTATCCCGACGGCAGTCTTGCAGACTACTACGGTGTTATCAGAAGAAGTAAACTGCACGGTTTTCCGGGGATCATCATTGAGCATGCTTTTGTAAATAACTATTCGGATGCTGCTTTCTGCTCCTCCGAAGAGAATCTGAAAAAGCTGGGTATTGCAGATGCACAGGGTATCGCTTCCGCTTTCCAGCTCAAGGAAGGACCGCCTGTGGAAGAGGACGGAAAGACGGTGAACAAATCCGGCTTCGAGATCGACTGCGAGGTGAACAAAAAGGAGACCGAGGTTTATCTGACCTTGACCGGAACAAGTAAATCGGATAAGAGCGTGATCTTCCACGTTTACAGTGAAGAAGATGATATGGATGATATCGCCGCTTATGAAGGAGAGAAGGAATCCAATAAGGAATGGACGGCAACCGTAGATGTGATCGACCATGCAACGGCAGGAGATTACAAGGTGTTTGCCTATACGGTGGATTCCGCCGGAAATCAAAAGAAGGTGGCCACAGGCTCCTTTACCATTACCGGACCCTCCGCGGCGGATGTGACCAGTCCCTCCGTGGATAAGGCAAAATCCACCTTCCGGGTGCAGGCCAGCGGTGTGAACGCACCCAGCGGCGTGAAGAAGGTAGCCTTTGAGGTCACCAACCAGAACGGCGAGAAAAAGACGGAGACTCTGGATGCCACCAGGAAAGGAAACGTCTATTATGCGGACGTGGCCCTTGCCAATCACGGAGGTATGACAGGACTTTATCAGGTCAAGGTGATCGTTACCGATAATACGGACATCGAAAAAGCGGTGCTTACAAAGGCCGTAACACCGGATTTTCCGGAGCCCAAAATGACGGTTTCCCTGAATAAGAAACAGATGAAGCTGATCCTGAAAGCCGTCGATATGGACCTGATGGGAAAGGTGGAAGGCGTGAAATTCAAGGTAACTGCCAAGTCCCGGAGAAAGACCAAGAGCTATACGGTGACCAGGGCAAAGAGCAGCGGCACCTATCAGAAGAACGTGAACATCTCCGATTTTTCCGCAGCGGGAACCTATAAGATCATCTGCTACGTAAAGCAGAACGGAAAATATACCAAGGTCGGCGCTGTGAAGAAGATCAAGGTGGATGATGTACAGAGTGCTTCCTTTACCTATGCGGCCAACGGTGAGAACGGAAATGTACTGACCTATGGTGGCGTGCAGAGTGTATGTCCCGTAAAGGAGATCAGCGTCAAGGTGTGGCCCAAGATCAAGAGAGCGGCTGCCCATACCTATAAAGCGAAGCTTGAAAACAACCGCTGGACAGCTACGATCAATAAAAAGTACCATCAGAATCTGGACGGTTCCTACCAGTGTGAAGCTACGGTTACGCTGAAAAACGGCGTGAAAAAGACCCTTACGAGAAACACCTTTGAACTGGGTAAGGATCCTGTGCTGTATGCCATCGCAGGAACCTCCGAGGCAACGCTGAACCAGCTGGTGGCTTACTACAGCGCCCATGCGACCTATCCTGCTTTTTACAAGGATTCGGACGCTTCTTCCCTGCGTAAGTTCTGCAAGCTCTATATCGACGAGTGTGCGGCAGAAGGCATCAAGGCTGAGGTGGCGTTCTGTCAGGCTATGAAGGAAACCAACTTCCTGAAATATGGCGGAGATGTTTCCATTTCCCAGTTTAACTTTGCGGGGATCGGAGCTACCGGCGGCGGAGTTCCCGGAAACTCCTACCCTTCCGTACAGATCGGAATCCGTGCCCAGATCCAGCACCTGAAGGCTTATGCAAGCCTGGATCCTTTGGCAAATACCTGTGTGGATGACAGATTTATCTATGTCAATCGGAACACGGCGCCCTATGTGGAATGGCTTGGAATTCCCGATAACCCGTATGGAAAAGGATGGGCGACAGATACCAACTACGGCGGTTCGATCCTGGGTATGATCAATGAACTTTTGACCTATCAGAATTAATGACTTATAATAAAACAAAAACGGAGGATGGATCCATGGGAAAGATCACGGTGGAAACCTGTCATATCGAAGGACTGAAGGTAATCACACCGACGGTATTCGGTGATGAGAGAGGCTATTTTATGGAGACCTACAATGCCAACGACTTTAAGGAAGCGGGCATTGATCTGACCTTTGTACAGGATAATCAGTCAGCGTCTAAAAAGGGCGTGCTGCGTGGCCTGCATTTTCAGAAGGAGTTTCCGCAGGATAAGCTGGTAAGAGTAGTCAGCGGAGAGGTATTTGATGTGGCTGTAGATCTTCGTCCCGGAAGCGCTACCTTCGGGCAGGCCTTCGGCGTGAGACTCAGCGCAGAGAATAAAAAGCAGTTCTTCATTCCCAAGAATTTTGCACACGGTTTTATCGTGCTGTCGGATTTTGCAGAGTTTACCTATAAGTGTACGGACTTTTACCATCCCAATGATGAGGGCGGTCTTTTGTGGTCCGATCCTGAGATTGGTATCGACTGGCCCATGCCGGATGGAATGACAAGAGAGGATCTGATCCTGTCGGAAAAAGACAAACTCTGGAGCGGTATCGCAGAATACCGCAAAGAGCGGGGGATCTGAGTGAACAAAGAGTTACAACTGAAAAGTGTCAGCTGGGAGCGTATCTATCTGCGGCTTGTAATGGAACCTTTTGAGAAGGATCATGCAAAGCGGCAGGAGGGTACGCTCGCCGTTTTTTTAGCAGATACAAAGACCGGAAGGTGCTGTGGAGAGGTGGAAACAGAGGCTTCGGAGGACGGAAGTCTTTCGGTTTTGTGGAATGTAACCAACAGGGGAGATGAACGTTGTCTGGATCCGGGAGAGTATCGTTTTGCAGTGACAGAGAATGACCGGTTTATGGGGTATCTGAAGGCAAATGCCCTGGCAGAGGATGCCGAAACCAAAGGGCTTTTGGATGGTCTGCATAGGGAGTTCCGCTATCAGAAAACAAGATCCTACCAGGTGGGATTTCATCTTTCTTCGGAAGGTGAGCTTGTAGCAAAGATCACGCAGAAGGAAGGCTGCAAAACTGCAAGGTCCGTGGCTGCCCGCTGTAAGAAAAAGTTGCTTGCCGCTTACTATCAGACGCAGAAAAGGAAATATTCTTTAAATGCGGCGAAAAGGGAGAAAACCGTCCTGTTCTTAACGGAGCAGTCAGAGACCCTGGGAGATAATCTGCAGGCAGTTTATGAGAAACTGAAAGCACGAGGAGAGGGATACAAGCTGCTTACCAGCTGCAGAAGCGTTCGCACCAAATCCTATGGGAAACAAAGTACCCTTAGGCTGTTATCCCTTATGGCCCAAAGCGGCGTGATCCTCATTGATGACCATGTTCCCATTCTGGACTGGCTGATGCTGGGAGAGGATACCAAACTGATCCAGCTTTGGCATGCCGGGGTGGGTTTTAAGGCAACCGGATATTCAAGATGGGGCCATAGCGGCGCAGTGGGGCCCATGTCCTGCCACAGACAGATCTCTCTGGCAACGGTATCCTCCCTGCAGATCAGAAGGATCTTCTCCGAGCTTTGGGGAATTGCGGATGAGAAGGTGATCCCCTGCGGGATACCCAGAATGGACGCTTTTCTGGATCCGGAGATCACTACTGCAAAAAGAGAGAAATTGCTCAATAACTATCCGATCTGTAAGGACAAAAAGGTGATTTTGTTAGCGCCGACTTACCGTGGACGATCCAAAAAGGATGCCCACTATCCCTTTGATAAGATCGATTTTCCGGCCCTGAGGGATGTGGCAAACAGATGCGGATATGTAGTACTTTGTAAGATGCATCCCTGGGTGAAGGAAAGGGACTATGTACCCAAGGAGTGCCGGGATGTGATCTTAGAGACGGATCCCCAAGCTTCCATCAACGATCTATTTTTGATCACTGATCTGCTGATCACGGATTATTCCTCCAACCTCTTTGAATTTTCCGTGCTGCAAAGACCCATGCTGTTTTACGCCTTTGATGAAGAGGAATACGGGAAGGACAGAGGCTTTCACAGGCCCTACCGGGAGAATGCCCCCGGAAAAGTGGTAGCGGAGTTTAAAGAGCTTCTTTCGGCCATTGAAAGCGGATCCTTTGAGGCGGAAAAGCTGGAGGAATATGTAAGGCGTCACTTTGATCATTTGGATACAGGAGTCTGTGACCGGGTCATCGACTGGCTCATCAAAGGAGAATTGCCGAAGGAGTATCTGGATGCGCTTGCCCTGCAAAGGACCCGGGTGGATCGATGGAGAGGGCTGCAGTTTCCCAAAACTTGCTAAAACAGGCTGAAAATGCTATAATATAGTGCATTTTTGTGCGCAGGCAAAGGAAGGATCTATGAAGTTTTTTACGAATATCAAAAAATATAAAAGTTACATGCTCTATTCCGCCAAGTCCGCCCTCAAGGCGGATGTGGCCACCAGTTACTTAAACTGGCTCTGGTGGGTACTGAATCCCTTTTTATTCATGTTGGTTTACACCTTTGTATCCCTCATCGTGTTCGGTAAGGGAGAGAAGTACTTCCCGTTGTTTGTATTCCTGGCACTGAACCTTTGGAACTTTTTCAGTGTCTGTGTTAATAAGAGCGTTAGGATCGTAAAGCAAAATAAGAGCACCATATCCAAGGTCTATCTGCCCAAGTATGTGCTGGTTCTTACCACCATGCTGGAGGAGGGCTTTAAGATGTGCGTGGCCTTCGTGCTGGTGATCATCATGATCCCCATTTACCGGGTGCCCCTGACCTGGCGCGTGATCTACGTGATCCCGGTATTTGCGGTACTGCTCCTTCTGACCTACGCCATCAGCTGCTTTGTGCTGAACTTCGGCGTCTTCATGGATGATATGGCCAACATCGTCAGCGTGTTACTTCGTTTGGTGTTCTATATGTCGGGTATCTTTTACAGCGTGGAAAAGCGCGTGCCGGAGCCCTACAACAGGTGGATGCTCAACTGCAATCCCATGACCTTTTTGATCACCTCCATGCGAAAGTGCGTGCTGTATGAGCAGAGCCCGAATCTGAGGATGCTGGCCTTCTGGTTTGTAGTTAGCCTGATCCTGTCGGTGATTGCAACCAAGGTGATCGTAAAGCATGAAAATTCGTATGTGAAGCTGATCTGAGAAAAACAGGAAAGAATAGAAGTTATGAGTCAGGAAAATGTAATCAAGGTTTCGGATGTCCATATCCGATATAAAGTCATTAAGGCGCAGGGAATCAAGAAGAGCTTCTTTTCCCTGAAAAAGACCAAGCTGGAAGAGATCGAGGCCGTCAAGGGAGTTTCCTTTGAGATCGGAAAAGGTGAGATCGTAGGGCTGGTTGGAAAGAACGGCAGCGGTAAATCCACGCTGCTTCGTTCCATTGCAGGAATCTTTTCCGCGGATGAGGGAAAGATCGACATCGGGGATCATTCCATTTCCCTTCTATCCATTGGAGTTGGTTTTAACAAGGCTTTGACGGGAAAGGAAAATATCTATCTCTCCGGTTTGCTTCTGGGCTTTACCAAGGAACGGATCCAGGAAAAATACAACGAGATCGTGGAGTTTTCCGGGCTGGGCTCCTTTATTAATATGCCGGTTCGTACCTACTCCTCCGGTATGTATTCCAAGCTGGCCTTTTCCATTACCGCAGTTATGGAGACGGATATCATTCTCATCGACGAGGTACTCAGTGTCGGAGATATGCAGTTTAAGAAAAAGAGCTTCCGGAAGATGAAGGAGCTCATCGGGAATAAGGAGAGGACGGTTATGATCGTCTCTCACAGCAACGAAACCATCCGCACCCTTTGTGATCGTGTGATCTGGCTCAATGAAGGCCTGATCAAAATGGACGGAAAGCCGGAGGAAGTGCTGGAGGCTTATGAAGACTATATGATGAAGCTGGATGCAGGCCAGCTGAAGAAGACCAAGAAGGCACAGAAGGAAGAAGAGATCCTGCGACTTGTGGCAGAGGAAGACGAGGCCAATGAGCAGGCCGGGAATGAGCAGACCGGGAATGCACAGGAGAGTGCTTTGGCGGAAAACACAAACGACAATACAGGGGATAACGGATGAAAAACTTGCGGTTCGAAAAACTGCATAGCGCACGCAGATGGATGAGTGTGGGCATGACATTTATGCTCATGCTGTCTGTATGTTTGCCTGCCGCTATGCCACGCAGCCTGTCTGTGGAAGTTTTGGCCGCTGAGACAGATACCTTTGAACTGACAGAAGAGGCCCCACTTTCCATTGAAGATGTAATGGGTGCTTCCGAGCTGGAATGGGAAGGTGTGGAGAATGCACCTGAAAGGGGACAGGAAACCCCGAAGGTGACATTAAGATCCAGGATGCTTATGACCAAAAGCCTGCAAAGCGCAGCAGGTGAGGAAGCTTTATCAAGCCAAATGGAGGAAGACCTTCCCCTCAAGTATGATCCCAGAACGATTCAGGGATTGGGAATGCCGGAGTTTCGAAATCAGAATCCCACCTCCCTTTGCTGGACCTTCGGATGTCTTTCCACCATGGAGATGAACCTGATCCGTAAGGGTCTTGCCATGTCGGATACCATCGATCTTTCCGAGAGACATCTGGCCTACTACTTTTTTAACAAAGGAAATTTGAATGACCCTCTGGGCAACACTGAGGGAGATTACAATACGGCAACGGATTCCTACGGCAACAATATCTACACGGATATCGGCGGCAACAATTATCTTACCATCTGGCATCTGACAGGCTGGGTGGGTGCTGTGGAGGAAAGCGAGGCGCCCTTTGAAGCGCTGGCGAATAATACGAGGGCAGATCTTTCGGGGCTCTGCGGACAGGAAAACTCCCTATCCATGGCCTATGAAAAGGATGTAACCCATCTGCAAAATGCCTACGTCATCAACATCGGTAACAGCTGGAATGATGAAGCCCTGCGGAACAAAATGAAGGCGCTGATCCAAACCTATGGAGCGATAGGGACGGGATATCGTGCTGTTGCTTCCGCTACCTATGATAATCCGGATCCGGATTGTGATTGCTACTTTTACGACGGAACGAACTGGAGCACCAATCATAACATCACCATCATAGGCTGGGACGATGAGTTTCCCAAGGAGAAATTTAATGAAAAGCACAGGCCGAAAAACAATGGTGCATGGCTGGTAAGAAACAGCTACGGAGGAGAGAGCAGTACACGTGCCCAGTACGGGTGCTTTTGGCTGTCCTATGAAGACTGTGGACTGAGGCAGGTTTCAGGAAGCAACAGCTACAAATACGGTTTTATTCTGGACTGTGAGGCAGCGGACAACTACGATCATTTGTATCTGTATGACGGAAGTGCCAACTTCAGAAACTGCCCCTACGAGGTGTCCGGCGGCGCTGCCATTTATGAGGTAAAGGGCACAGAGCAGCAGCTTTTGTCGGCTGTAGGACTGGGCGTGAAAACAGAAGGCATCAGTTATACGCTGAAGATCTATACAGGGGTAGAGGAAGGAAAGCCGGAAAGCGGAACTTTGGCCCTTTCCCAGGAAGGCTCCCTTTCCTATTCCGGCTATCATACCATTCCTTTGGAAAAGGAGATTAAGGTTTCCAAGGGGGAGCGGTATTCCATCGTGTTTACCGGCCTGCACAAAACCGGCAGCCAGGACAAGATTGTGCTTCATGCAGCCCACAGTGAAAAGATGACCGCATCCACCGGAAAATACTGGAATTTCCATGCGAAGTCCAATCCGGGAGAAACCTTCTGCAAAACGGCAGAGGGGGCTAACTGGGTGGATCTGTCCGAGTTTGCCATGGGTAACTATACCGTAACCCAAAACGGTAAACAGACGCAGTATAAAAATCAGATCTTTGTAAAATCCAAGGTGGATAGCTATGATAACGTCACCAGAGACGGCTATAGCCTCCGAATCCGCGGCTATACCAAGGATGCGGTGAGCGAAAACTCCATCAGCGAAAATAGCAGTATCAGTGATAATGACTCCGGCCAAGGTGGTCAGGGAGGATCTGGAAATGAAAAGGATCCAACCCAGGGCGGATCCGGAGAAGATCTGCAGGATGGGCCGAAGGAAGGAGCCAAAGAGCCTGAACTCATATCTCTTACTTTGAATCAGACCAAGGCCGTAATGAAGGAAAAGGAAACCCTGCAGCTGACGGCAAAGCCCGTATTTAAGGACAGTCCCGGGGATTTGGAAGTAACCTGGACAAGCGCCGATCCCGGGGTGGCTTCGGTAACAGGATACGGCTTTGTGACAGCCAAAAAACCGGGCAGGACAATGATCACAGTTAGCGCGGGCAAACTTTCCGCACAGTGTGAGATTGCCATAGCACCAAAAACGCCGCAGATCACATCCTTAAAGCGCACCGGAAAGACCCTGAAGAATACCGGGCTCACCATTTCGTTTGCAACCTCCGAAGGAGCCGACGGATATGTGCTTTATCGAAAGAGAAAAGGGAAAGACAGCTTTAGCGTATATCGCGTGCTTTCCAAGGACAGCACCAGGGTAAAGGTTCCGGCCATTTCGGACAATCAACCATTTTATTACAAGGTGGCAGCCTTTGTGGAAACCCGGGACGGTGAACGGCTGCTTTCGAAAAAGAGCGAGCTCTGTGTGGTGACGGGATGTGTGAAAAAGGTCACAGCTAAACGTGAAGGAAATAAGAGCTGCAGGCTGACGTGGAGTGCAGCTAACCTTGCCGACGGCTACGTGATCCTTCGAAGCCAAAAGAAAAACGGAGGCTTTAAAAGGATCAAAACCCTAAAGACAACAAAGTACATCGATGGAAGAATAAAGACAGGAAAGACATACCATTACAGGATCCGTCCTTATATCCGCATCGGAAAGAAAAAGATCTTAGGAAAGAGCATCAGCATAACAAGTAAGTAGAGTAAAGGAGAACAAACATGAAAGGTATTATTTTAGCAGGCGGTTCGGGAACCAGATTGTATCCTCTGACAAAGGCGATCTCCAAGCAGATCATGCCGGTATATGATAAGCCCATGATCTACTATCCCCTTTCCACCCTGATGTTAGCAGGGATTCGGGAGGTAATGATCATATCCACTCCCAGAGATCTTCCGGTATTTCAGGAGCTTTTGGGAGACGGTGAGCAGCTTGGCATGAAATTTGCCTATGCAGTACAGGAGCAGCCCAGAGGCCTGGCAGATGCCTTTTTGATCGGTGCCGACTTCATCGGTGATGACAGTGCTGCCCTTGTTTTGGGAGATAACATCTTTTACGGTCAGAGCTTTTCCAAGATCCTTCGCCAGACCAAAGAGCGTATCGAGAAGGAAGGCGGAGCTACCATTTTCGGTTACTATGTCCGTGATCCCAGAGAATACGGGGTGGTGGAGTTCGATGAAAACGGCAAGGCACTTTCCATTGAGGAAAAACCGGAGAACCCCAAGAGCAACTATGCGGTACCGGGACTGTATTTCTACGACAACAATGTAGTCGCCATTGCAAAGGATGTAAAACCCTCTGCAAGAGGTGAGATCGAGATCACCAGCATCAACAACGAATACTTAAGACGCGGCACGCTGCAGGTGGAAACCCTGGGCCGCGGCTTTGCATGGCTTGATACCGGAAATCATGACTCCCTGCTGGATGCCTCTGATTTTGTGGCAGCCTTCCAGAAGCGCCAGGGACTGTATATTTCCTGCATCGAGGAGATTGCCTATAAGAGAGGCTTTATTGACAAGGATCAGCTGTTGAAGCTGGCTGAGCCGTTGATGAAGACCAATTACGGAAAATATCTGACAGAGGTTGCAAATGGACTCTAAGACAAAGCGTATTGTGATCGCCTTTGCGGTCCTTATGGTTTCTTTCGTGGTGGGCATGGTGGTTTGGATGAACCTGGCAACTGAAGGTGCCAAGCGTAAACGACAGCTCGCCGCGGAAAAGAGGCTGCAGGAGCAGGCGAAAGCCCAGGAAGAAGAAGTGGATCATGACCTGGTCGAGAACTACCATCTCGATCCGGCGCGTGATCCATATGCTTTTTTACAGGATGAGGACTTCTTTTTGCAGGAGGAAAATGAGACGGAAGATCCCACGAAAACCCTGTCTTTGCTGGCCTCCAGCGTGCTTAAGGACCTTCGGATCTTCATCGTGGATGGAAACAGCAAGGTGGTTACGGGCATGAAGCCGGAGGTGTCCATCAGATCTACAGACAGTGCAAACAAAGATATCCGGATCCTGACGGATGATGACGGAGACGGGATCCTCTATGCTGACGGCTTTGCCCCGGGGGATTATGAGCTGACCCTTACGCCCCTTAGCGGATACCAGGTGGATCCGGAGCCTTTGACGGTGAACATCGCCCAGCAGGTTTCCTATACGGTGATCAAAGACATTTCCTTCCTGATCCATACAGAGGACCAGGTGGATGCCACCAAGGAAGATACGGCGGTGAACCAGGCCCAGGAGGATGCGGACGGTACCGAGACCAATATGCGACTCCAGGACGGCGTCAGCATTTTCGGTATCGACGTTTCCAAGTGGAACAAGGACATCGACTGGAAAAAGGTGAAGGATTCCGGGGTGGATTTTGCCATCATCCGTTGCGGATACCGAGGTTCCTCCAGCGGATATCTGATTGAGGATCCTTTTTTTGAGAAGAATATCAAGGGCGCTACGGAAGCCGGAGTGAAGGTGGGAATCTACTTCTTTACCCAGGCTGTTACTGCAGCAGAAGGGGTGGAAGAAGCCAGTATGGTGCTTTCCCTTTGTGAAGGATATAAGATGGCTTACCCCATGTTCATCGATACCGAAGGATCGGGAGGCGGCCGCGGAGATAAGATTGGAAAGATCGAACGAACCGAAGCCATCAAGGCCTTTTGCGAGACCATTGAAAACGCAGGCTACACGGCAGGGATTTATGCCAGCAAATCCTGGTTTGAGAACAATCTGGATATGGAAAAGCTGACAGGCTACAGCATTTGGCTGGCTCAGTATTCCTCCCAGGCTACCTACGAAGGGGAGTATGATATGTGGCAATATACCTCTGCCGGAAAGGTGGATGGAATCGGCACTCTGGTGGACTATGATCTTTCCTATGTGGATTTCGAAAACAACCGGATGCGCATCGGACCTGCCCCCGGAGAAGAGGAGGAAAACCCGGATGGTGAAAACGCCGACGGAGAGAATCCAAACGGAGAAAATGAAAGCGGTGAGAATACCCAGACCCTGAATCCCGAGAATGGGGATACCATTACCGTAGGGGGAGAAAATACGGAAACCACCGTGAACGCCGGAGAGGCCGCCAATGTGGATGGAACCGTGGGGGTGGAGCTGCCATAGTAAGCAGCGGCTAACAAAAATACTAAGAGAAACAAAAGGAACTGTAGTGATCCTATGATGCAAACACAACCTGCAGACAACAATCAAACAAGGGCCGGAAAAAAGATCGATGGGTTATGGATCGTCCTCTTTGCAGGGCTTTTGTTGTTGACCCTTGCAGGGATCTTAAAGACTGTATTTATCAGCGCAGATATCGATGAATCCTACGCCCTGACTATGGGAGTTCGGCTTGCCAAGGGAGATCGTCTGTTTTTGGAAATGTGGGAGCCCCATCAGCTTTCCGCCGTTTTATATTCTCCCCTCATCTGTCTCTACCTGTTTGTGGTGGGAGATACTGCGGAAGGATTGCTGATCTTTATGCGGATCGTAGGCGTTTTGATCCAGTCTGTGATAGGCCTGTTTTTATATCGTCGGCTTTCTAAAAACGGTGCGAAAAAGACAGCCCTTCTGGCAGCATTTTTCTATGTAAATTTCACCCCGAAGCATATCCAGTCACCGGAATTTACTTCCCTGTTTTACTGGGGGATGACGGCGGTCCTTTTGCTGCTTTCCGCATGCCTGGAGGAACAGGGGGAGATCAGAAAAAGGATCCTGGCAGTTTTCGCAGGTCTGTTTATGTGCGTCATGGTACTTTGCTATCCGGCCTGTGTGATCATTTTCCTGCTGATCCTGTGTTTGATGCTGAAGAAAAAATCCCGCTCCGGAGCCCTTTTCTTCGGAGGAACCTGCGTGGTTACGGGGCTTTGGTTTGTCATCAGAATGATCTTAAAGGGCAGCTTTTTACAGGCCCTTTCCAATCTGCCCAATGTCCTTTCCGATTCCTCCCATAGGCAGTCCATGCTTTTGCTTTGGAAGGAGCATCTTACCGGAACCGTATCCATGCTTTGGGTTACCATCGCCCTTATGGTACTGGTGTTCTGTGCCCGTCCTGTACTGGATAAAAAGAAGGAAAAAACCACGATCTTCTGGGGCGTATTCCTGGTCTTGCAGGGCATCTGGATGCTGGCCCAGTTTCATTCCCTTTCCCAAAAGGCTTATTATGATTACCTGCCCGTCATCCTGCAGCTGTATGCGGCAGGGCTGTTCTATGTGGCTGATGTTGCTAAAAAACAAGCATCGGAGGAGTCATCTAAGGATCAGACGGAAATGCTTCTGTGGCTTGGCATTCCCGGTCTTTCCACCCTTTGCATTTTAGGGCTGTCGAATCTTCCTGCGGCTTATTCCGTCGGCTTTCTGCTTCCCGGGGTGCTGTATCTGATGCCGGTAGTAAGCAAAGAGCTGTTTGGAAACGTCAAAAAGTCCAGGATGGCACTGGCGGTTTTATTCCTTATGATCCTTACGGTACAGCTTTTTGCAGTCCGCATCGGACTGGTA
Organism: Lachnospiraceae bacterium; assembly: GCA_016282595.1. Lineage (GTDB taxonomy): Bacteria > Bacillota > Clostridia > Lachnospirales > Lachnospiraceae > RGIG7926. Next base: position 4,684 of record JAEEKV010000011.1, on the reverse strand, counting down.
CGCTTTTCCGGTAACCAGAGACGAAATATCCTGGAGGATTACTATAAGGTCAACCACGGTCCTCTGGCAGGCGTAAGGCTTGGGGCGGAGGATTGGAAGCACCATGATGAGATGCTGCACTGCTATGTGGAGGATTGTCACGGAGAAGATGTATGGCTCTATGTGGGGGCGGACTTTTTCATTTATCCGCTGCTATCTCACGAGCAGGTGGGAACGGGCAATACCATTTCCACACCGGATTTTTCCGATCAGCTCCTTGCTTACTATGAGCAGTATCCGGAGAGGATTCCCACGGTTTTGGTGGTGGAGCATACTTATGTACATGACTATTCCGAGTATTTGGAAAGAGAACCCTTTGCCACCTTTGCAAGAGAACATTTTGACCTTGCAAATCCCACGGAGAAGGGGTCGGTATCGATCTACAGACGGAAACCCTGAGTCGGGGATTTGTGACAAGGGCCATCCTGTGTTAGAATAAAACGGATGGATTCTATGAAAGGATAAGAGAGGATGAGTGTTGTATCCTGCATCTTGGCAGGTGTGTATCTGCTGCTTTTTCCCTATCTGATAAAGTGCAGCATCACAGCCCTTTTTCATAAACTGAAAAAAGAGATCACATGCTCCTATCTGACTGCATCCCTTTTGTTTTTCGCAGCTGCAGAGGGACTGTTTTTGGTGACCGTTCTCATAGGAAGAGGGCTGGCAGTTTACAGGCTGGCGCTTCTTCTTTTGTTTGGCATTTTTCTGGCACTTTCTGTTTTCATCCTTGTTTTCGGTAAGAAGATCCGGTCCCTGGAAAAAGAGCAGGCAGCAGCTTGTATTCGGGGATTCCGGGAACAAAAGAAAGCCTTGGCGATAGTAGTGGTTTGTTTTTGTATCAGTCTGATCGCCACCCTGCTTTCCAAAACCCCTTTTGAAAGCGATATGTATGATACGGCGGAGCGGGCGCGGATGATCATGGAAAGCGGCGGATTTTTCGGCATCGATGCCCTGACGGGACAGCTGTCCGCAGGGATTACCCTAAAGGAGCGGCTCATGGGGCTGCCTGCCTTTTATGGGGCAACGGCATCCCTGTTTCATGTACCCCTCCTTCCTTTTTTGCAGGTGCTGATCCCGGGATATCTATTGATTTTGGTATTTCTGTTTCTACTTCGTTTGTCGGAGAAGACAAAAAAGATGGGGGCAGGCTATGAAGCTCTTTGCTTCGGCTTCCTTTTGGCCCTGCTTTGTGCCGGAAGTGCCTATCGCAATCCCTTTTATGATCTATTGCATCTGCCCTTTGAAGGACGATGCTTTTTAGCCATCTGGCTGTTGCCCCTTGGGCTGCTTCTTTTATTGGAGCAAAAAAAGTGGCCGGGCAGGATAGGCGTTTTGCTTTTGGTTCTTTTCGTCGCAGCCTTCTTCGGAGGCTTGGCAGAAGGCGTTTTGATCGCAGCCCTCGGAATGATCCTTTGGAGTGTTTCACTATGGATATCACGGTATATTTCTTAAAACTGGAAGATAAATACTGGGGCCTTCTTTTGATCGCTGCTTTCTTTTTGTTAGCATTGGCTTACAAAAAAGAGGAAAGGCGTTTGTATGCAGCGCTTGGACTCTATGGCTTCTTGTCCTATTTATTGTTCCTCTGTCCGCTGACCTACAAGTTGATGGGAAGGTTTTTCGTGCCGGAAAGCCGTTATGAGCTGGTAAGTCATATCTGGCTCTTTTCCCTGATCCTTCCCCTGGCATCGGCGCTGGTTCTCTCCTTTGCAAAAGAGAAAAAGCAAAAGGTTTTTGCAGCCCTTATGCTGGCAGCAGTATTTTTCCTGGCAGGGGATTTTTTCCTGATCCCCGAGGCAAAGCAGCTGGGAAGTTCTCTGTTCTATGGAGCCTATGAAGAAAGCTATAAGGCCATCCTTGAGGACGCTAATAGCCGGGGCCAAAGTCCCGTGATCTGGGGGTCTTCTGAATGGATGGCAATGTCACGTGTTTTAAGCGGAGAGATGATCCCGGTATATGGAAAGGATATAACATCCTCTCCGGAAAAGTATTCGGAGCAGGCCCTGTCTTTAAAGCAGGGATATGACAGCTATGAGGATCCCAACAGTCCCCTGGAGAATAAGGATGACCAGATCGGAGCTTTGGGGAATCTTCTTTTGCTGTATCCGGAAACGGGATGTCATTATCTGGCGGTAACGGATCCGGAAAGTTTGGGACTGTCCTTTACGGCTGAAGAGATCCTGGGGCCTCTGGGATATGAGAAGGTAACAAAGGCGGGAGACCTGGTGGTGTTTTTCTGCGCCGGAAACTAACAGTAGAAAAAAAGATAGAGCAGTGGTAATCGATATGGTGATGGGATGTTTACTTAGTTTCATATGGATGGTGCTCCTGCCTTTTTTGGCAGGCTGCCTTTTCCTGCCCTTTTTTCTGAAGCAGAAGGAGGGGGTGCGGACCCTTTGCTTTACCACGGGGCTGGTGATCCACTATTGCATCGCTCAGGTGCTGATCCTGGGAGGTGTAGGCTTTGGCTGGGGCATGAAACGCTCCATGCAGGGCTTTGCCTTGTGCACCATTTTGTTTGCCGCAGCAGGAGCCTTTATGCTGTGGAAGCAAAAGGGGAATCTGCCCACCACCGGGTTTTCGGAAATGAAGAAGGAGCCCTGCTTCTGGGCCGGTATCCTTTTGATGACAGTGGCCGTGTTGGCAATTCTGCTTTGGGCTACGCCGGATCTGGACGATGCCTTTTATTCCGGTCTTTCCGCCATTGCGGTAGCCCGGGATGAAATGCTGAAAACCGACGCCTATCACGGTCTTATGAGTCGGCAGATCAGTAAGCGCTACGTGGTTTCTGCCCTCCCGGTTTACCAGGGAGGATTGACCTATCTGACGGGGGGCCTTCATTATCTCATCATACAGCACAATCTGTTTCCGCTGTTTTATATGCCTTTGTCCTTCTCCCTGTTTTATCAGGTGGGAAAGGGATTCTTTACCGGCAAAAAACAGGGGGCCGGATTCCTTCTGTTTCTGGGCCTTTTGCACCTGTTCGGAAACTACTATGTATTCAGTCCGGAAAACTTTGTTATGACCCGTATGTGGCAGGGAAAATCCCTGTTTGTATCCATCGGAATTCCCTTTCTCTGGCTCATCACCCAGCGCGCCCTGGAACAGGGGAAGTTAGTGGGTTGGTTTTTGGTTGCCAGCGGCATGCTGGCCTGTACCTTTATGGGGGAGACGGGATTGTATCTGGCCCCTGTGATGCTGGGCTGTATGACCATGGCATATTGTTTGATGAAAAAGAAGTTCTGGCAGCTGTTTCCGGCTATCCTATGCTGCGTTCCGGAAGCAGCGCTCCTTGCACTGATCTTTTTAAGAGGGTAGGAATATGCTAAGCGGTTATGAGGCGGTTTACGCAAAACTAACCGAATATCTGGGCACCGGAGCCAATGTGCTGTTGTATGTGGCTGCACTTGTATTTTTCGGTCTGTACAAAGACAGATCCGAAAGCAGCAGGGGCCGCTATCTTCGCTATGTCCTTTTGATGGTGCTGGTGGCGCTTAATCCCGTCACCATTAAGGTGCTGGAGAAGCTGGGACATCTGGATGTGCTGGAGCGGTTTTTCTGGCTGCTGATGACACCCGTACTCATTGCAGCGGCAGCGGCCATTGTGTCGGAGAAAAAGCCCTTTATCCTGATCCTGCAGATCCTGCTGATCCTTTTTTGCGGCAAGATCGTATTTACCGGGATCGAGTATAAGCCCGCGGAAAACATTTACAAGATCCAATCGGACGCAATAGCGGTTTCCGATATTATCATGCGGGACTTTGAGGGGCTGGGAGAAACTGAAGAGGTGATACCCAACAGAGGCCTGGAGGATGAAAAACGCCCCCGTGCCGTCATTACGGAGCCGCTATGCGAGGATGTCCGCATGTACAATGCAGACGTGGATCTTTGGTATGTGAGAAACGGGTTTGGATCTGCAGTGGGCTCCCGCTACAGGAGGATTGCTGAGCTGGTATCCCAGTCAAACGACAGGATCTCCGTGAAAAAGCTGGCCCGGAAAATGAAGAAGTTCGGCTTTACCTATCTGGTGCTTGGAGACTGGCAGGAGCTAGTGGGAAATACCAGACGCTATCACTTTGAAGAGATTGGCCAAAGCGGAAACTATAAGGTATATAAGTATGTCCCCGCTAACCTTTTTACCTTAAGACACTATCCGGATCCGGAGGATTACAACTGCATGAGCTATACTCTGGCAGGGGATGACGGATCCCTGATCGTAGTAGATGGGGGACGAGCCTGGCAGTCTGTGGAACTGGTGGATACCATTAAAAAGCTGGGAGGACGGGTGGATGCCTGGATCATCACCCATCCCCATGATGACCATGCAGGAGTTTTGGCATCTGTTTTGGAAGCGGAATGGGATAAGAGCGAAATTGAGATCGGACAGATCTATCTGGGAGAATGGGATTTCGATGCGGTTGATAAACAGGGACTTCGCACCGATGCCGTTCATTACCTTTTGGGAAATCTGGAAAAAAGAGACAACGTCACCTATCTGTCTCAGGGACAGGAGCTTTCGATCTGCGGCCTTACCATGAAGGTGCTGCATACCTGCAATCCCGAGGTGGTGGCAAATTCCGATAACATCTTAAATGACGGTTCCATGGTCTTTAAGCTCTCCGGGGCAAAGACCAGCATCCTGTTT
>JAEEKV010000121.1 GCA_016282595.1 Lachnospiraceae bacterium | reverse complement strand
TGCCATGGTAAGTACAATAGGCATCAAAAAGGAGGAAGCAAACACCAGGGCAATGGCAAAGAGGATCACCCGGGTTACCAGGCTTCTTCTCTTTCTCTTTTTCAGGGATGCGACCTTTCTTCTTCTGCTTCCCACCCACTGAATGGTTTCGGGCTTGGGTCCCGCCTCTGTCTCCTGTCCGTAGGGGGTCTCCGCCTTTTTCACCACCGCCGTGGAATAGGGCCTTGTGTCATCCCGTATGATAGGCTGATACTTTATATTCATCCTTCCAGATCCTTTCCGAAGCGGTCTTCAAAGAAAAACAAAAACCAGATGATCACCATCATTACCAGGAACATGATCACCGCTGCCGCCGACAGCTTCTGATAATCCAGAGACTTAAAGGTATTATTCATGAAATGCTGCAGCATATACAGGGTATCGTAGGGATAATCTCCCGTCAAAAGATAAACCTCTCTGAAGACCTTGAAGGAATTCACAAGGCTCATGAGGGCCACAAACAAAATGGTGGGAGACAGATATCGGATCTTAATGGACCAGAATTTCTGCCAGGACCCGGCCCCGTCCAGGTCCGCCACCTCCAAAAGCTCCGTGGGAATATCGTTCAGCGCCGCCATGAACAGGATCATGTTATAGCCCAGGTTCTTCCACAGAAATAAAATCTGGATCACAAAGTAGGAGGCGGAAGATTTAAACCAGTCGATCTTGTCATGCCCGAAAAACAGCAGCATTTCATTGATGGAACCGTTGATGTGAAAAAACACCTGCCAGATCAGCACAATGGATGCGGTGGGCACCATGAGAGGGGTCAGAAAAAAGGTCCTGAAAGTGGACCTTAGGGGAATATTCTGCTCCAGGATAATGGCCATCAAAAGGGACAGGATCACCGCAAGGGGGACCGCTGTCAGTGCGAAGATGGCCGTGTTTTTTGCTGCATTTAAAAAGGCGGAATTCTCCAAAAGCCGGGCATAGTTCGAAAACCCGGCAAAGCTGGGATTAAAGGGCGAATCCACCATGGAGAAATACGCCACCACACCGAAGGGAATGATGAAAAACAGTCCCACTCCCACCATGGAAGGCAGCAGAAAAGACATACTCAGGATACGTCTTCTCCACCGCTTCGGCAGGCTTCTTAATTTTTTTCTGAAATTGAATTTACCTTGTTTCATTGACATAGGTTGATACTCGATTCTGAATGATGCCTCCTACATCCTTTGCAGACTTCTGTCCGGAGAACAGGGCGCCGGCTTCCTCTTCGATGATTCCCTGGATATCGGAGTCGGAGCTGAACCTGTGGCTCACACCCGCTACCAGATCCCGTATAATCTGCTCCTGATCCTTATTCAGAGGCTTTATGGGGACCTCCAGATCCCCGGATACACCATAGGAGAAGTCCAAGGGCTGTCTTTCCACACCGAAATCGTCCGTGTAGGTCTTTGTAGAGGTAACCTTCTTTATATCATCCTCAAACACATCCTTACGAAGCGGCATGCCATGGTCATATTCGGAGCTGCTTAAATACTCTCTGGACAAAAGATGCTTTAAGAATGCCCACGAACCCTCCACATTGGGGGTCTTGGAATAAATACCGATCACATTCGTAAATCTTGCACCATATCCTTCCTCCCTGGAGGGATAACCCACAAAGGCTACCTTATGATCATAGAGCGCATCATAAAGCTCCACATCTTCATAGCTTAAGGACCACAGCTCTACGAACAGTTGCTTTTTCTCCCGGATGTTGCTGACAAAGTCGCTTATCTCATCATAGTTGATCTCTTCTTCGGTTTTGTAGCTGTTGGCATACTCCAGCATCTGGGCAAACTCCTCGGAATCAAAGCTGCATTTTCCGGTATCCCAGTCCACAAAAGAGTCCAGCATATTACTGCACAGGGTGCTCAAAACGGTTCCCTTGGTACTGTCGAAGCTGAAGGCCTTGCCATCCTTGTATTTTTTCTCCAGCTCCATAATATCTGCGATCTGGATATTGGTCTTATCCCCGATATCATCCTTGGAACCGGCAAGCAGAGTCAACTGGTATGTGGGTGCGATACGATACAGCTTTCCGTTGGTCTCAAGAGTCTTTAACACATTTTCAAAGAAGTCTTCCTTTTTCACCTCATTATCCTTCTCCATCAAAGGATACAGATCCATCAAAAGTCCCTTACCGATGTATTTTTCCTCCGGCAGCCAAGCCATGTCAATGATATCCGGCACATCTCCTGCCAGAAGATCGGCGTTCATTTTACCCTCCGGATCATCAAAGGAACTGTAATCCCGGATGACGATCTGATACTGGGACTGGCTGCGATTAAACTTGATGGCTTCCTTTGTGATTTCCTCATTGATGTAGGTTCCGCCGTAAACTATCACCTGGCGATTTTCCACCTCGGAGGGATCCATTTTACGAAGACGAATCAGGGTCTCCGTTTCTTCATTCTCATCATAGTCGAAGTAATAAGCCATAAAGTTTCCGTCCCCAAGAGAGGTGATCTGGTTGATATACTGGCCTTCAAGATTGCTGCCCACCCAGTTTAAAACAGCTTTTCTGTTTCCGTTATAGTCTGCACCGTCAATGCCCTGGCCGGCATCCACGCAGTATTCATAATCTCCGAAGCCTGTGAGCATTCTGTTGATGGTACCCTCTGCCATGGTGGTCTTGGTAAAGCCCTTGGCAGTCATATCCACGGTCTTTACGCTTACGCCCTCTTCTTCATTGACGCAGGCTACGATCTTTCCGTCCCTGTCACGGCACATACTGTTAATGTACCCGTTAACGGTAAGGCGCAGAAGCTCCTTCCCCTCCCGGTCGATGACAATGATCTTATCATCGGCCTGCAAAACGATGTTTCCGTCTTTATCACTGGTCAGATCCTGTACATAGGCATAGCTGGGATCGTCAAAGAAATCATTCAAAGACAGGCTACCTGCTTTTTTTCCGTCCGGTCCGAACAGCTGCAGCATGCTCTCCGTAAATTCCGTCTCATCGTTATAGCCGGAATACAGACAGACAATGGTATTGTCGGGAAGTACCGTCATATCATCCATTCCCCAGATATCCTCCAGCTGCTCTGAAAAAAGCTCCTTTACATCCTTGCCTTCCGAATTCATGGAATACACACGGAAGGAGTTTGAGTACTTGTATTCAATATCCTCCGTAGAGCTGGTGGGATCTCCCTCCTCGTAGCCCTCCGGATACTCCGTCACATCCTCTGACTCGGTGGTTGCCACATAAATCAGATCCTTTGCAGGTTCAATGGTAGAGATCCTTCCCTTCACCTCGTCGATGGTTTCCATGGCATAGGAGATCTCCTTCAGATCCACCTCATTGCTGCCGCCCTTTTTCTTGCCGCATCCCGTGGCAGATACCACCATGGAAGCGCAAAGAAGCAGGGATAACGCCTTTGTTAACACCTTGTTCTTTCTCATTCTAAATTTCTCCTCTCAACTTCTTTCTGTTGTTTACCCAATACAATCCTCGAAAAATCGACAATATTATATATGATTTTTCTGTTTTTGTCTCTTAATTATTTTGAAAAATTCCCAAAAGTTTCCCCATTTACTGGGAAATTCCCGGCAAAGAGAAGGCAAAGGAATCCGCCTTTCCCAGATTATACCAGGGGGAAAACATCATTACCACCAGGTCCGGCTGCAGTTTTTCCAAAAGTGCATCGTTGATCTCCGAGGACCTGTAGATACTCTGAAACCACATGTTCCGGGCACTGAGGATCAGGAAAGGATTCACCACTCTGCCGAAGGAATCGCAGATCACAAGCACCGTGGTATCGTTATCCGCACTGTAATTTACAAACTGATCTGTGGTATCAAAAACCGCATCATAGATAAAATCCGGTTTTCCTTCCTTCAAATACTCCAGGTTATAGGCTGCATCCGAAAGGCTCCCCCGCTTGGAAAAGGTCAGATTCTCCACATCCGTTTCATAGTTTGGGGTATAAACCGTAATATCATCACTTCCCGCAAAGAGGGTTCCGGTGCGCTGGGCCCAGGTACCGGAGAGAACCTTTTCGTAGGTTTGCTGTGAAAAGTTCTCCTCCTTCCTTGCTCTTTGATCCAGACGCACATCCGTATTCTTTTCCGCCCAATCCGCAATTTTCAAAAAGGCATAGCGCCCGGCCTGGGAGGTCCAGTGATGATCCGTTTTGTAGAAAAAGTCATAGGGATTGATGCCGTCTCCTTCTATCTCCTTTCGAAGATCCAGATAGGCAGTTCCTCTTGCATCCAAAGTTTCCATGAAGATATCAATGTTCCGGTTGGCGTAATCCACATAGCCTGCAGGGATCACACCATCCGTTTCCTTCGCTGCCCTTTGAATAGCGGCTGCGGTGGTCTCTCCCTCTACGCTCTTTTCCGCCCGGATGCTGCTTTTTCCATCGGAAGAAGTGATCTTATCCGGGGGCAGCACAAAGAGAAAGGGAATGCCCCGCTGATACAGATAATCCGACAGCACCGCCACATTGGAGGCCTCCTTGCGAAGATCCTTTTGGGGGACCTTTTCTGCCTTCAGGGAAGTGACGTGGTCGTTTGTAAGCCGTACTACGCCGTTCATCTCCCGCTGCCCCAGCAGTCTTTTGATGCCGCCGTTAAGCTCCAGCAGCACTTCCTTTCCGGGAAAGAGAGTGGCATATTCTGTTTCATTTTTCCGTCCCAGCTCCGGTGTCCACTCTTCGTTGATGGTCTCATGACGGACATAGTATTTGATGACCTTCACGTCCGCAAAAAGGCCCAGAAGGCAGATGGCTGCGAAGAACCAGATGGAGAGGATGGTGTAGTGTGTTTGCTTTGTCATATAGGTTCCTTTCTTATACAAAGCCATGATTCGCAAACTCGCACCTTCGGTGCTTTCCGTTTGCTCATCCGTCGCTTCGCGCCGTATAGATCGGAAATCTCCCGGCAGCATATGCAAGCATAGCTGCTGGGATTTTTCCGATCTGCATGGCTTTGAAGAATCAGAAGTTGAAGTAAAGGAAGGGATTATGCGCGCCCAGCACCAGGAAGGATACTGCCCAGAAAAACAAAAGGGGCAGGGCTGCAAAGTATACTCCCGTGATCAGCCGTCCGCCAAAACCCGCCTGCTCTCCGGCGCACCGGGCAAGCAGCTTTTTTCGAAGGGGCATGCAAAGAAGCAGAGCCAAAAGGATGAAGATCCCATACTCCCGAAGAAGCATCAGATACCATCCCCCGGAAAAGCCCGGGCTTTCTGCCTTCGTAATCCCCAGCATCCGGGAAAGGAAGGTCATACCCCTTGAGAGGGTATCGGCGCGAAACAGCACCCATAAAAAGTTAACAACCGCTAACGTAACAATCCGATAGATCCCCCGCAGGAAAGCATTTTTGAATCGTCCGGGACGGATCAGATACTTTTCCAGGATCAGAAACACAAAGTAAAACAGGCCCCAGCACACAAAGGTAAGATTGGCACCGTGCCAGATTCCCGTCAGCAGCCAGACCACAAAGAGATTTGTAATGTGTCTTGCAGCGCCCTTTCGGTTGCCGCCCAGGGGAATATACACATAATCCCGGAACCAGCCGGAAAGGGACATATGCCACCTGCGCCAGAAATCCGTAACGGAGGAGGCAATATAGGGATGATCGAAGTTTTCCAGGAAGTGAAAACCAAACATCCTGCCAAGGCCGATGGCCATATCGGAATATCCCGAGAAATCATAGTAGATCTGTAACGTAAAGAGAATGGAGCCGATCCAGGCCGCCGGGGTGGAAAGGGTTGCAAAGTCCTCCAGATCAAAGATCTGATCTGCCACAACCGCCAGCTGGTTGGCAATGAGCACCTTTTTCAGAAAGCCCACCAAAAACCGCTCTGCTCCTTCTCCCAAATCCTCCATCAGCTTCGGATCTTTTCCAAACAGCCTCCGGTCCAGTCTTTCAGGGCTTCCCAGCTGGGATGCAATATCATGATAGCGCACAATGGGCCCTGCAATGAGCTGAGGGAAAAAGCAGATATACAGCGCCAGGTCAAAGAGATTTTTCTGGGCCTCGCCGCTGCGATACACATCGATCACATAAGACAGCGCCTGGAAGGTGAAAAAGGAAATTCCGATGGGAAGAGCGATCTCTTTTCCCGGAAGATCTACCCCTGGGATCAGATTACACAGGGAAATGGTAAAGTACAGATACTTATATACGAACAAAAGGCCGATGTTAAGAACAACGGCCAGCACCAAAAGAAGCTTCGGCTTTTTTTTCGCTGCAATACCCCGGGCCAGCAGATAGTTGATACAAACCGACCCCATGAGTACAAATACAAAGACAGGTTCCCCATAGGCATAGAACACCAGACTGGAAAGCAGCAGGATGACATTTCTCACCCTACCCCTTGTCAGATAGTACAGAAGAAACACTATGGGCAAAAACAAAAATACAAAATAAACACTCGAAAAAACCATACAAATCCTATCCTTCTGCCGCTGCGCTGCACAGCAGAACATATCCGTTTAAATACAGACAGAAATAATACATGAAAAACATAGCCGGAGCCGTCAAAAAGATCAGGGGAAGCTGCAATCCCACCAATAAGATCTTCCAGATCAGATCCTTTTTCCGCTTTTTGATGGCTATCCCCAGCAGCACGCAGAGTCCCAAAACCGGCCAGAGCACGTTGTAAAAGACGGGCAACAGTACATTGGTCCTGATGTTGCCGCTTTCATAACGGCGGCAGGCCAGAAGCTCAATGACCTTTTGCCGAAGCCCCTGTCCTAAGGGTGCATCCATCAAAACAAAGTAGTCCCTGTAATTGCGATCATAATAGGAAAGAGACAGGATCGCATTTACATCCTCCCCTCCCGGATGGTTAATGTATCCGGGATAAAATCCGTTGGTGTAGCAGAAGGTCTGCCACCGATATTTCAAAAACTTCTCCGGATTATATACGATCAACCGGATGGCCGCTTTCATAAATCGTGACAGCTGCTCCTTGGGAAGCACATCATCGATGTTCCAGTACTGACTGATGTTTCGAACCGAAGCGTTTTGACGAAGGAGTCTTACATCCACCAGTTCGTTGATGGTCATAACATCATCATACACATCCGGTCCCCGCAGGCTCTCCACCTCCGTAAAGAGGTTCGCCAGAGGATTTAACACCAGAGAAATGGGATACTTGTTCTGCCCGTTTTCCGCGATCTTATTGGGGATCCCAAAGAGTCCCCGAAACACACAGATCAAAACCAGACAGATCAGTACCTGCTTAATAGATCTTTTTTTCCAAAGCCATAGGGCCAGTGGCACCATAAATAGCAGATAGATAAACTCGCTTCTCCAGGCACAGATCAGTCCGCAAAGAATCGTAAGGGGCAACAGACCCCGCATTCCCTCCTCTTTTCCTTCTCCAAGGTCGGAGAGCTTATGCAGAAAGAGCAAAAACAGCCATCCCACTAAGGAAGCCCGAAGAGTAAACAGATCCCCATCGATGACAGGCAGCAGGATGAAGGGTACAAAGATGAGATACCGTCTTTTTCCTTTGCCCTTTTCAAAACGCTCCTTTACCACCACCGCGAAGATGCTGCAGATGGCAAGCAGCTGAAAGCCGCAGATAGCCGCCATGGAAGGGAAAAACAAAAGGCTGCAGATGTAAAACAGACTGGTAATGCCGCTTTGCATGGCGGAAAGCTGAAAGTCCAGGGCCGCATTGATGGTATAAAACTCATCTCCCTTAAAGATCCCCGGCCAGCACAAAAGCCAGAAGATCCCGATGAAAACAAAATACAAAAGAAAGTATTTCAGATAGGACAAAAAGACCTTGTCCCTGCGATACAGCCGATACAGCACCTCCAAAAACAATACGTAAAAGGCTATGGTAAAAAGTATAAACAACGCCAGGATCCCGTACATGTAGGGCCTTGGCTGCTCAGGCCAGTGAAAGGTCACCATGTCCCGGCCATATACCAGCCCCATATGTGCCGCTGCCAGAAGCGTTGCCACAAACAGCTGCAGTCCCCAGCCGATGCCCTTTGGCTTATTTTCCTTCTTTTTCTTATCCATTGATCTTTCCTTCAAAATGATAGCTGCCCCCTCCAAGGATCTTTTCCTCAAAGCCCTCTATGGGCAGTACTACCTTTGCTGATGCGGTTTCCGGGAGCAAAAGATCAAAGGTCACACTTTGCCCATCCGGTGACACCTGCCAGTCAACCTGTATGATACCATAAACACTGTGATACCTGCCACTTACTTTTGCAGGCAGCTTCTCACTCACGGCTTCTTCCGAAAGCTTCCCATAAGGGGGGATTGCAGGGTGAATGGTGATGGGAGTATCCTGCAGATGATCCACCCGGATCCCGGCCATCCATTCATACATCCATCCGGCTACGCTTCCTTCGTTGAAGTGGTCAAAGGAATTCATGGCCGCATCCGCAAAGCCCTGCTCCATGGTATAGGAATCGTACCGCTCCCAGATGGTGGTAGCTCCCTGTCTTACGGAATACATCCAGGAGGGATTTTCCTCTCCAAGCAGCACCCGGTAAGCCAGATCCTCT
>JAEEKV010000120.1 GCA_016282595.1 Lachnospiraceae bacterium | reverse complement strand
TATGGCAAGGGCAGTCTTTCCTCCTGCTATGACCCGACCTGTGACTACGTGCTGCCGGAGGCAACCTACTCGACATCGACGGCAGATACCTATACCTTTTTAGGGTGGTATTTGGACCCTTCCCTCAGTCCCGAGAGCCGGATCAAAGCCATCAAGGCCGGGAGCAGTGGAGCATACGTCATTTATCCGGATTTTGTGAAAAATGATTACGCCATCACCTATGAAAACTGTACGGATCCGGGAGATAATCCCTATTATTTTTCATCGGGCAGAGAGCTGATACTTGCCCCCGGATCCTTGGGAGGGGCAAGGTTTGAAGGCTGGTATGCAGATGCGGATTTTAAAACTCCGGTAACTTCCATCAAGGCGGGACAAACGGAGAATGTGACCCTCTATGGCAAATTCACGGGCTATGATCACGATATCACCTATACATATCATCCCGAAACGGAGGATGCGGCCAAAACCTATACGGATCTTTACGTAAATCCCACCGGCTATGATGAAAAAGATGGGGTAGCGTCCCTTTTGGATGCCTATTTGAGACAACCGTATTTGTTTGAGTTTGAAGGCTGGTATATCCACAACAGTGATGACACCTATACCAAAGTGACTTCTATTCCAAAGAATAGCAAAGAGGATGTTGTGGTGTATGCAAAGATCGTGCGAAAGACCTATCAGATCCGGTTTGAGCTAAACGGCGGTAAGCTGGATCCCGAAGATGCATCCACCACCATCCGGTCCGATGGTTCTGACCCCAAGGGCGAAGTAGGGGTAATGATGAAATTGCCCGTTGTAAAAAAGGATGGAGTTACTTTTTCAAACTGGGTCGATGAAAAAGGAGAACTTAAGTCAATTTTCCGCGATCCCATCACATCGGATTTTACATTGTATGCAGGATATAGTCTGAGGACCAATGACATATTGGTGTTTGAGCCGGGAGATGAGCCAACGGATGGCAGGAAACCAACGAATCTGGTTTCCACATTCCGGACAATGGCTTTTACGACATATTCGGAACCGAAACTGGAAGGATACGAATTTGATGGTTTTTATCAGGATGAGGCCTGTACGAAGAGGATCAACTGTCATCAGAACGGGTGGGAAACCTATACCCGGTATGTGAAGTTTGTGAAAGTGAAAACGGATCAGAAGATCAGTTATGTCCTTCCCGAAGGTGCTGAGGCGCCCACCAGCCTGCCGACTCAGTATTATCCGTTGAGTGGTTCCGGAAAGCTTGATAAGCCTACCGTTACCGCTGAGGATATGGTGTTTGACGGATGGTATCTGGATCCGGGGTATCAGAGAAAGATCGACGCGATCCCTGCAGGCCTACAGGGAGATATAACAGTCTATGGAAAGGTCAGGAGAAAACGTACCACGGTCCGATTCCGCCATTTCCCTTACGATGAGGTGATCCCCAGCTACTATGACAGGGTCGTGTATCCGGATGACATTACAGTGGAAAACGGCAGCCGGGATATCATCCTTCCGGATGCCTACTGCGAGGATCACCTGTTTATGGGCTGGTATAAGAGCACAAGTTCTGATGAGACCAGAGTTGAAAGAATCCTGAAGGAAGACCAAAAAGGAGAGAGAACCATTGAGGTCATTCCTAAGTTTTATCGACTCAACGGCACGATCCGATATGAGCTGGACGGGGGCGAAAACAGCGTAAACAACCCCACCAGATATGCAAGAAAATTGGGCGTGGCCTCCTTTGGTCCGGCCCTAAAGCCGGGATACCTCTTTACAGGATGGCTGGAAAAGGACCTTTACGGAACCAATCCCATCACCGGCATTCCTGCGAATGACTACAAAATCAGCCGAACTCTGATCGCAACCTATGAAAAGACACAGTACGCCATCACCTATCATTTAAACGGAGGCTTTATTCCGGCGACCAATCCAAGCGGATATAACAGCGGTAACGAGGAGATCGTTTTGGCGCCGGCTGAGCGCTTTTCGGGAACGTTTCTGGGATGGTATACGGATCCCGGTTTTGCAGAAGATTCAAAGATCACCCGGATCCCTGCAAACAGCACCCGGGATTATGATCTTTATGCAAAATTTCAAAGTGTTATAAGCCCCATCGCTTATAAACCCGATGGGACCGGGACAGGCAATCCCGCATCCTATGAAGAGGGGATCGGGGTACCGGCCCTTACGGAGGGGAAGCTGAATGATCTTTCCTTCGAGGGCTGGTTTGCGGAGCCTGTTTTCAGGCGGCAGGTGACAGCGATCCTTCCTGAGGAGACGGGAGAAAAGACGCTGTACGGAAAGTTTAAGGGGACCATCACTTATGTGACGGGAAAGGGAAAGAACAATCCCCGCAACCAGGAAACCTTCTTATACGGCAACGGTTGCAGACTCTATCCCGCAAGCCTTTCCGGCTGCACCTTTGAGGGGTGGTATGCTGATGAGAAGCTGACCCGGCGCATCGACTACGTATCCTCAACCCAGGATCATAATCTGACACTGTATGCCGCCTTTATCGATGCAGGGGATTCCCCTGTAATCGACAAGCCGGATAAGCCCGGCCCGGGGACGGAGATTGAGGATCCTGAAAGCGGAAAAGACGAAACGGGTTCTTCCCAAAAAGAGCAGGAGCCCACAGGAGCTGTGCCGAAGAAAAAGGGAACCATACTGAAGGATGCAAAGGGAGAGCATGCGTACATCGTAACCGATGATGATCCATCTCACCCGGAGGTTTCCTACTACAGGTGCCTGAAAAAGAAAGCAAAATCGGTAAAGGTGAAAAAGTCCTTTACCGAGGGCGGCATCACTTATGGGGTGACGGGCATTTATGCAAAGGCATTTCAGAAGTGCAAAAAGCTTCGAAAGATAACGATCCCTGCCGGTGTCAAAAAACTGGGGAATCAGATGTTTAAGGGCTGCAAGTCACTTCGCATCATACAGATCAGGACAACGAAGCTAACCAAGAAGAGCGTAAGTAAGAAAGCCTTTACAGGAGTATCGAAAAAAGTAAAGGTGAAGGTGCCTTCGAAGAAGAGGAAGGCATATAACAAGTTGTTCCATAAAAAGGGATTGGTAAAGAAGGCAAATGTCAGGTAAGGATCGGGAGGTAAGTATGAAACAAAAGAGCATGTGGATGAAACGTTTTTGGGCATTGGTACTGGCACTGGCTATGGTAATTGGGTGCGGCGTATTTGACACCGACGTCTATGCAAAGGGCGTAAAGGCAGATAAAACCACCGTTGTGATCCCCGCAGGGGGAAGCGATACCGTTACCATCAGCTACGGCGCAGGGGGCGGTCATTCCTTCCGCTATTCCATGAGTCCCTCCGGCATCGTATCCGCCGGTACCTCATTTGGGACAAATGAACTGGTGGTTTCCATCAAAGCCATCAAGCCCGGGAATACAGAGCTGGTATTTACCGTTGATTCTTCGTCGGTTACCATCAAGGTTACGGTTACGGGCAACAATGTGAAAAAGCGTACCAAGAGTCAGATCCGCAGCTTTATCAAAAAAAGCAAGGTAACCACTAGGACAACCACCAAGTATAAAAAGAAACCCAATACCGGCGCTCCTTACGATGCAGGATCTCTTTCCAAGGCAACCAAGCAGTCGGCAGTAAAGATGCTTAACAACATCCGCTACATTGCAGGCCTGAATTCCAATGTAAAGATCAACGAAAGCTATTGCAAGCTGGCACAGGCGGCCACCCTTGCCAACGCTGCCAATCATGCACTGAGCCATTATCCCGCAAAGCCTGCAGGCATGAGTGATTCCCTCTACAGCCTTTGTGCAAAGGGAGCTTCCTCCTCTAACCTGGCCTGGGGATACGGAAATCTGAACTCCGCTCTTCTGGACGGTTGGATGGATGACGGAGATGCGGGCAACATCGACAGGGTGGGCCACAGAAGATGGGTGCTCAATCCTTCCATGAAAAAGGTGGGCTTCGGACAGACAGATACCTTCACCGCCATGTACGCCTTTGACAGCGGCAGAAACGGCAAAGAGACCAATATTTTCTGGCCTGCACAGACCATGCCTTTGGAGTATTTCGGGGATCGGATTCCCTGGAGCGTTTCCACGGGACAGGTGCTAAATGAAAGTAAGATCAAGGTTGTAATGACAAGAAAATCCGATAAGCACAAGTGGACCTTTTCCTCCACTTCGAAGTCCGGATACTTCCATGTGGATAACGCAGGCTACGGCCTGCCGGGCTGTATCATTTTCCGTCCCGATGGCATCAGTTATAAAGACGGAGATGTATTCCATGTAGAGATCACAGGCGTTCCCAATGGGGATATTTCCTATGATGTAACATTTTTCAAGCTATAAGAAAACAGGAGGGGACTGTTTATGAAAAAGGCACTGCTTACCATCGATGATTTTCCGTCGAAAAATACGCCGGCCATTGTGGATTTTTTATGTGAAAAGGGCATACAGATCATTTTCTTTGCCTGGGGGGAGAACGTGGCAAAGTATCCAGAGGAGGCGCTTTACGGACTTCAGCACGGTATGATCATCGGCAACCATTCCTTTACCCATCCACACTTTTCCGAGCTGTCTTTGGAGGAAGGAATCAGGGAGATCGAGGCCTGTGAAGAGGTACTCAATGACCTCTATCAAAGAGCCGGGATAAAGAGAACCTACAGACCTTTCCGTTTTCCCTTCGGAGATAAGGGCGGAAAGAATAAGGAAAAGCTCCAGGCTTATCTGAAGGAGCAGGGCTTTCATAAGGTGAAGGATACGGATATTCTCTATCCCTTCTGGAAGGAGCAGGGACTGGACCGGGATATCGATACCCTTTGGACCTATGATTTTGAAGAGTACAATATCCGTCCGGGCAGCGGCTTTACCAAAGAAGACGCCTGGAAAAAGATGCAGGATCCCAAACCTTCTGATGGGGCAGCCCTCATAGAGGAAGGCTGCACACACATCCTGTTGACCCATGCCCATGATGAAACGGATGAGATGTATCCCGGATACTACAGGGAGTTTGTGGATTTCATGCTGCAAAACGGCATGGAGTTTGTAAAGCCGGAGTTTCTCTGAAATAGTTAGCGTATGCTAACAAACTTGTGAACAAAATCGGGATATATGAGGAGTAAAATGAAATGAATATCACCCAGATCAAATATGTACTGCAGATCGCCAGATCCGCATCCATGAGGGAAGCGGCCACAAAGCTGTTTATTTCCCAGCCAGCCCTTTCCGCCAGTGTGAGAGAACTGGAGGAGGAACTGGGAATCCTGCTCTTTGAAAGAACCAATAAGGGCATTTCCCTGACAGATGAAGGCAGGGAGTTTGTCACCTATGCAAAAAAGGCAGTGGGACAGTATGAGATCTTAGAGGATCGCTACCTGTCAGGAGATCAGGAGAAGCAGCGGTTTTCCGTTTCCACCCAGCATTACAATTTTGCCATCCGGGCTTTTACAGAAGTGCTGATGGAAAGTGATCCGGAAAAGTACATATTTTCCATTCACGAGACGAAAACACGGGATGTACTGGAGGATGTGAGAACCTTAAAAAGCGAGGTGGGGATCATTTCCTTTTCAGGCGCCAATGAGGACGTGATCAAAAAGCTGTTTAAGGAATACCAGCTGGAGTTTACACCGCTGATGCAGAGAGAGACCTACGTCTATGTATGGGAGGATCACGAATTTGCAGGTCGGGATGAGATTTCCATCGATGAAATGCAGGACTATCCCTGTATTCTCTTTGACCAGAGCGATGACAGCGATTTCTACCTGACGGAGGAGGCGCTGGCCGACTATGATTTCAAAAAGCTGATCCGATCAGATGACAGGGCAACCACCATGGAGCTCATAGCGCAGCTCCATGGATATTCCATCGGCAGCGGTATGCTTTCCGGGGATGACGTGATCCTGAAGGGTCTGGTATCCATCAAGCTAAAGGAAGAGGATCCGCTGATCATCGGCTACATCACCAGAAAGGGCAGCACCATGTCCTCCTATGGGGAAGCCTATGTGGAAGAACTGTTGAAGTTTAAGGAATTATGATATAATAAAGTGTTCTGACAAAAGAAAAGATCAGGATATCAGGAGGGACTAATGAAAAGAACAAAGGGGATATTGATGACGCTTTTTTGCCTGGGACTGCTTGCAGGCTGCGCAGGCGCCACCAAAGAAGCGAAGGAGCAGACACCGGCGGCTGCAGAGGATACACAAAGCCAGAGCGTTGAAGAGACGGCAGACAGCGATCAGGAAGTAAAGGACAGTACAGCAGCAGATACTGATAATGCTGCAGACGATGCTACAGATAAAACTACAGATGAAGCCGCCGATGCGGATACTGAGAATTCCCTGGCGGGTACCGGCGTCTTTACCCCTGTGGAGAGAAAGCCGCTGGAGAATCTGGAGAAAACCGGAGAGAACAGCTTCACCTGCTCTTTCGAAGGTGTACAGCATGATTTCATCTTGGATCTGCCTGAGGTGACCGAGGGAGCACCGCTTATTGTAATGCTCCATGGTTATGGGCAATCAGCCGAGATGATGAGGGGAAATGTACACATGGAAGAGACGGCCCTGCCCAAGGGCTACGGGGTGGTGTATGTAACGGGAGCCACCGATAGCTCGGATTCCACCTCATCCACCTGCTGGAACTCGGAAGTCAGTGAGAATCAAAACAACGACGTGGGATTTCTGGTATCTTTGGTGGAGCATCTGAAAACCGAGTATGGGTTTGACGGTGAAAAGGTGTTTGCAGCGGGCTTTAGTAACGGCGCGTTTATGATGCACCGACTGGCTATGGATGCCCAGGATGTGTTCTGCGCAGTTGCCAGTGTATGCGGCAAGATGCCCCAGAAGCTTTGGGACAGACGAAACGGTGAGAACACCGTGGGAGTTTTGCAGATC
The DNA here is from genome assembly GCA_016282595.1 of Lachnospiraceae bacterium. Taxonomy (GTDB): domain Bacteria; phylum Bacillota; class Clostridia; order Lachnospirales; family Lachnospiraceae; genus RGIG7926. The sequence goes on along the minus strand of JAEEKV010000120.1, from coordinate 482 downwards.
TCCGGGGAAAAGGATGAGCTGATTCCGAAGAACATGGACGGCAGTGCAAAACACGCTGTGGATCCTGCCATTGAAGATGTGATGCAGTACTGGGCAGATTCCAATGGCATCCAGAACAGCGAGGAAAGCAGTATCGGGAAGAAATCCACCATCTTAAAGTATGGGGATGAAAGCGGCAGATGCGTTTGGTCCGTTATGGTGATGGGAGGACATCATTCCTGGTATGACGAATCCTTAACCGGGATCGACGTAAACGGTTTGATCCTGGATTTTTACGAGGCACAACAGTAAGAAATAGGGGAAAAGAAATGTTAACAACGATAGAGAATCAAACATTTGACGAAGAGAGGGCACTATATGAAAGCCACGGTCTGGTGCTTAGGGAGTGCCGTTTCGACGGCCCGGCAGATGGCGAAAGTGCCATGAAGGAGAGCAGCGATCTGGATGTAAAGGATTGCTATTTCAATCTCCGGTATCCCTTT
>JAEEKV010000119.1 GCA_016282595.1 Lachnospiraceae bacterium | reverse complement strand
TTGCGCCTTTGTTTTTAGGCACCTGAAACTTCAGTTTTTTGGAGCATTTTACAAAGGCCTGCTTTCCCACACGGGAAAGAATTTTGGAACGGATGGTAACCTTCCTTAGACTCTTACAGTTGTAAAAGGACTTCTTTCCGATCTGCTGAAGCTTCCCCGGAAGAGTGATGGATTTCAAAGACTTACAGCCTTCAAAGGCCCGATCTCCGATGCGATCCACGGCGTTCATTCCCTTCACTTTGGTAAGGGCGCTGCAACCCAAAAAAGCCTTACTGCTGATAAGCTGCAGCTTTTCCGGAATCAGTACCTTTACAAGTGCCGTATCCGACATAAAGGCCTGCTTGCCCAGCTTTAACAGTTCCGGCTTCGGGGCATGGGTTACGGTCTTTAAGGCAGTGCACTGGCTGAAGGCCTGATCCCCGATCTGCAGAAGACTTGCACTGATATACAGATGCTCCAGGGATTTACAGCCAAAAAAGGCTCTTTTTCCCACGGACAACAGTCCTTCGTTCAGGGTCAGGGTTCCTGCAAGGCCGCTGGCCTCAAAAGCGCTGTTTCCGATGGACTGAATTCCCTTTTTCAGCTCAATCTGCTTTAAGGAGGTGCAGCCGAAAAAGGCTTTGTCACCAATGGCAACCAGACCGTCATTTAGGGTGACACTTTTTAAATTCTTACAGTTTTCAAAGGCAGATTCTTCAATGCGAAGGACGTGATTTCCAAGCACCACTTCCTCCACCTTGTCGTTGTTCTTAAAGCAAAAGGCGGCAATGGAGGTAATGGGATAGGAGACCTCTCCGATGGTGATCTCGTTGGGGATCACTACCTTTTTTGCGTTTCCCATATCCGCCAGCTTAATGGAGATGGTACCGTCATCATTTTCACCAGTTCAAAATCCACGCCGTCGATCTTCAGGCGCACGGAACCGCCGCCGATGAGATACTCCAGCCACTCCTTGGCCTGCTGGCTTGTCATTCCGTAGGTGTTGTAATACTCGTTGATCTCGGTGCCTGAACCTTCGTCCTTTTTCTCCATGAGATCATCCAGCTTTTTATCGATGTCCTTCAGGGTCTCATCTTCCTCCGGCTCCGGTTCAGGCTCCGGGATCTTTTCCCATTCCGCCGTCAGCTCCACCTCCGTGTCCTGATAAACGCTGAGGTTTTTCACCTTTCCCGTCTTCTTCACAAGACCTGCGCCGGACCAGCCCAAAAACTCATATCCTTCTCTTGTAGGGGTGGGAAGCTCCGTCTCCTCGTCATAGGAAATATCGATGCTATCACAGGGGGTTCCCCCGTTTTCCCGTAGCATAATGCGATATTTGATGGGACTCCAGCCGGCACTCAGGGATACCTTTCCGCCGTTGACATCCGTCAGGTTAATAACGGTTCCGGTGGCTCCTGACAATCCCCCTCCGGACCAGCCCAAAAACTGGTATCCCGTTCGCTGCACCGTAGGCAGCACAAAGGATCTGTCATAGGCAGCATTGGTGTTTCCTGCGCTGCTACCTCCCTTGCTGTCATAGGTGACCGTATAGCTGTTGGGACTCCATCCGGCGGTAAGATCCAACACCTTTTGGTTGGTGGCGGTCAGGTTTTTCACCGCTCCTTTTGCCTGTGTCAAACCTGCTCCCGACCAGCCGGTAAAGGTGTAGCCCTTTTTGGTAGGGTTTGGCAGATACAGATCGTTGTCATACTTTACCTTGGCCTGGGCGCAGGCGCTTCCCCCCTGAGAGTCAAAATTCACATAGTACTCTGCAGGGGTATAATTCAACGTAACGGTCATGTTCTTGGTGCCGGACTCCTGACAATCCAGCCTGAGTCCTGCGTTTCTGCAGCTGGTTAAAAGCAGCAGCTTTACCACGCTCTCGGATTCATAGGTGTTGGTAAAGCGAAGGTCATTTTGCCCGAAGACCGGAGCATACTCATTGAGCAGGGTCTGATCAAAATAGGAACCACTGGTAATATTGTTTCCAGTACCGCCGGAATTGCTGTGATCCCATCTGACCTCCACTCCCATTTTGTACTTATCGGAGGCAGCGTTGTAGTTGCCGGAAACCGCTGCAGAGGATACGATGTATCCCTTGGGTTTGGGCAGATTCAGACGGTCATACAGGGTGTAAAAGTAATTGGATTTCGTTCCGTCTGACAGTTTCATTCCAAAGATCTTTTTGGAATCGCTGAAGGGAACGGTTTGCCAGTTTCCGGAGGAGGTAACGGAATATTTGGCGTTCTGGGTCTTCTCCCTCTGGTCGATGGTCTTATCCACCGTCACCGTAACGGTGTGGGTCTGGGTAGCACCGCTGTCGGTGTTAACGGTCTTTAAGGTAAAGCTTCCGGTTTTTGCCGTAAAGCACCCTGTGGCAGCTCCCTCTGCAGACAGCTGCTCTTCCTGCTCCTCCCCCCGGGCTTCCTCTACATCTTCCGCTACATCTTCCTCCACATTTTCCACTGTATTTTCTTTCGCATCTTCTTTCAAATCTTCCGATTGCTGCATTCCCACAACGGGTATCATCTCCACAGCAACGGAATCTGTTTCCATCAGATCTGCGGGATCTGCATAGGCCGGGCCGCTACTTACGGACATAGCCATCAAAAAAGACGCTGCCAATACAGCCGGCAAAAAAGCATGCCGGGTTTTGTACTTTGATACGTTCATAATTCTCCCTTTCTGTTGTTGTCTGTGTCAGGGAAATGGGCAGACTGATCCCGTCTTTCAAAGATAGAAAAACATGGATGCTGTTTGCGGGAATTGTGAGAAAAAAACACACCGAAAGAGCTTTCGGTGTATGGAAGTATAGCAAAAGAATATGTGGTTAGTCAATCGCAACAATTTTGTTAGCACTATGCAATTATTTAGTTAGTCATGGGCAACACAGGTGATGAATTCGTTTCCGTTGGCCGCAAAAAACTCCGTGGAATCGTTGATACCCATCTTACTGATCTTTCCGGTGATGGGATTATACAGGATGGTATTTTGCTCATTGTAGCCTACGATAAGCACAGCACTGCCGTCATTTAAAAGGGCCATAACAGGCATGTCCCTGCCCACGAAATACAGGATGCTTTCCAAAGAACAGCTCTTGAGATTCAGCACCTCATGCTCCGGAAGATTCTTGGAAAGGATCTCACTGATGCTCTCTCTTCGTTCAATGAGAGTCTGGCTGCTTACATTGGCGCCGTAATGTCCCAGCATCACATCCAGACACCCTGCAACGCTGCTGCCTGCTGCGGGAGCCGTTTCCCGGATGGTGTCGATCTGATGAGCCCGGCTTCTGGAGGATCGCTCCCAAATGCATCTGCCCTTATCGTCCAGAACACGTCCCCCAAGCCCTTCTGCATCCCGGATGGCTTCTCCCGCATCCGTCTGCATGGACCGAAGACCCTCTACATTGTAGATGTAATAAGCCTTTCTTCTGGCCTCTCTGTTTTCCAGAAACAGCTGTCTCTGCCCCTCATACAAAACGTGCTTGGGGGTTAAGACCTTCATTTTGCTGGCGGAAAGAGAAGAACGAATGGCGATCTGTACGATCTTTTCCATATTCTGAGTGGCTACCACCTCGATGGAGTTTTTGGTCTGGGCCGTTACCACATCGTTCATGATATAGTCATCTGCATCCTTTACGATCTGGCCGTTTGCATTTTTCACAACCCGTTCCAAAGTGATCTGAGAAGGGGTTACAATGGCATCCGTTACATAGATCCCCGGCTTTTCATAGGTTTTCAGGACGTTGCCGTTTTCATCCTGGATGGTAACGGTAGAGATCAAAAGTACGTTGCCTCCCAGCTCATCCGTGATCATATCACTCTTTTTCACGGTGCCATAGACCAGATCCTCTCCTACAAAACCAAGGGGCTTGATCCTGCCTCCCTCCGGTCCTTCAATGCGGCTGCTCTTTCCCGTTGCCAGATTCAAAAGCTTCAGAGCCGTCTGTTTTCCGTCCTCGGACTGTTCGCAAAAGGCAACCAGATGCTTGTCCTCGCTGACCTCATAGGTTCCGAAATCCAGCCCTTCCTGGATCACCTCATAGGACTTGTCCGTCAGGTCGATACGATACAGACTGCCGCTGATAAGGATAAAAAGCTTGTTGGAGGAATTGGCATAGGCCAGTTTTCCCATGCCCAGCTTCAGATATTCTGCAGAGGTGGCATAGGGAATATAGACCTCTTCCTCCACGGTATTCATGGTACTGTTGTAATAGTAACAGGCAACTCCCACGCTGCCTTCGTGCTCGCCGCGGTTCATATAGCCTCTGACAAGAAACCGGATATTCCCCGTCTCATCAATGGACAGAATGCGGATGTCGTTGCCGTCGTAGGTATCCCGTTCGGAATAATGATCCTCATCGTAAAAGCCGAATACCCGGGTGGTCTTGTTATCACTGGTATTGAAAGCAAAGAGGGAGTTTTCCTTTACAAAGGCAAACACATTACCGTCTTCGCTCTCCACGATCTGTACGCTGTCAGGGTCCGTGATCCCCAGAGAGATCTTGTTGTTGGAAAAGACCTCTCCGTGAGGCTCAAAGATCTGATTCATGGTCCGATCAAATCCCAAGAGGTACAGACGCTCCTTACCGAAGCGCAGCTGGTAATCCTCAATAACATGATAGGACTCCTCATAGAGCCCGTTCTTTACCACCAGCTTATATTTCAGCCGTACATCCGCAACGTAAGGATTGATGCGCTGCAAATAGATGGCGGGACTTTCAAACCTTCTGACCTCCAGACTTCCCCAGGTGATCTGGGCAAAACTGGAATGGATATTGACCTTGGCAAAGGTGGTATTATCTCCCTCTTCATTGGACTCCAGATAGGTAGTCAGCTCTCTGGCCCGCTCTTTATCAAAGGTACGCTCGGAAAAATCCAGAGCAAACTCAATGACCTCATCAGCACTTTCGATCTGTTCCAAAAGACAGATCCTGGTATCGTAGTAAATGGTTGAAGCACTGCCGCCGGAAACCTTCAGACGGAAGATATACTCCTCTCCGATCTGCAGAAGATCCTTGAGGGTGACGGAAAAGGAAACCAGTCCGTTATCGGATGTAAAATCCGTGATCTCTCCGTTTTCCACCAGCCTGTCGCCTCCGGTA
>JAEEKV010000118.1 GCA_016282595.1 Lachnospiraceae bacterium | reverse complement strand
GACATTTTTGCCGCTTGAGCAGATCGATGAGATGGACAAATGGGAAGGCAGCCAGCTCAATCAGGCCAAGGAGATATTGGCATACGAGCTGACGAATCTGGTGCATGGACCTGAGGAAGCAAAGAAGGCCCGGGAGAGTGCAAGAGCCCTGTTTTCAAACGGCGCTGCTGCAGAGATGCCTACGGCTGTTTTGAAGGATGAGGATTTCAGGGACGGCTTTATTGATGTGATCGGAATGCTGGCATCCTCCGGTCTTGTGGCCTCCAGATCCGAGGGCAGAAGAGCCATCGAGCAGGGCGGCGTATCTCTGGACGGAGAGCCTGTTTCGGATATCAAGGCAGGTATGACAAGGGACGAGCTTGCAGCCAGGGAAGATGGCATTGTATTAAAGAGGGGGAAAAAGAATTTCAGAAGAATCAAAGTGTGATCTGTCAATTTCCCCGGGTGCAGGGTGCATTCGGGGAAAACTCAATTTACCGGAAGATCTGTGATCCGGGAGAAAGGAGAAGGTATGATCAAGGAATGGGTGAAAAGCAAAAAGCCGGATGAGGAGCAGCTCAATCAGCGTCTGGAGGAAGCCAGATTACAGCTTGCCAAAAGACAGCAGATGATCAAGGAGAAAAAGCTCCCGGTCCTGGTGGTAATGGACGGCTGGGGGGCCGCCGGCAAGGGCAGTGTTTTGGGGCGTATGATCAAAAACCTGGATCCTCGTTTTTTTAAAACCTTTACACTTACGAAGGCATCCGAGGAGGAAAAGAGAAGGCCCTTTTTGTACCGCTATGTTTCCAAGATTCCCGAGGCCGGCAAGTTTGTGTTTTTTGACGGCAGCTGGATGGATGAGGTGACCAGACAGTATCTGAAGGAGGTCATTTCCAAAGAGGAATACGAAAAGCGCCTTGAGAGCATCCGCAGATTTGAAAGACAGCTCCATGACAACGGCTATCTGGTGGTAAAGTTCTTTTTCCAGATCGGTCAGGAGGAGCAAAAGCAGAGGCTGAAGCTTCTGAAGAAGGACAAAAATACAGACTGGCGCGTGGATAAGTGGGACGAGTGGCAGAACAAGCACTATGACAGGTGCATGGAGATCTATGACAAGTATCTGGATGCCACGAACCAGTTTATCGCACCCTGGTATTTTGTGGATTCCAAAAACCGGAAATGGGCAGAGCTGCAGATGACGGAGCTTTTGATCCAGAGCATCGATATCGCTTTGCAGAATGTGGGCAGTCCCGTTCCGATCCTGCAAAACACCTTCCCGCTGGTGAAGATGCCGCTGCTATCGGAGGTTTCCCTGGACCAGACGGTTGCCGACGAGGAGTACAGGCAGGAACTGGATAAGCTGCAAAAGAGGCTGTCCCAGTTGCACAATGAACTGTATCACAAGAAGATACCGGTCATCATTGCATATGAGGGCTGGGATGCGGCAGGAAAGGGCGGCAATATCAAACGCCTTGCGGCGGCCCTGGATCCAAGGGGCTATGAGGTGCATCCGATCGCAAGCCCTGAGCCGCACGAAAAGAGCAGACATTATCTCTGGCGGTTCTGGACCAGACTTCCGAAGGACGGACACATTGCCATCTTTGACCGTACCTGGTACGGCAGAGTGATGGTGGAGCGTCTGGAGGGGTTCTGTAGTGAGAACGACTGGCAGCGGGCCTATACGGAAATCAATGAGTTTGAAAAAGAGCTCTATGACTGGGGCGCAGTGATCATCAAGTTCTGGGTACAGATCGACAAGGATACCCAGCTGGCACGCTTTACGGACAGACAGAACACGCCGGAGAAGCAGTGGAAGATCACGGATGAGGATTGGCGTAACCGGGAAAAATGGGACCAGTATGAGGTGGCAGTCAATGAGATGCTGCAAAAGACCTCGACGGAGTTTGCGCCCTGGTATATCCTGGAATCCAACGACAAGCATTACGCAAGATTAAAAGCACTCCGCACGGTGGTAGATGCACTGGAAAAACGCCTGCATCAGAAAAAGTAAGCGGTGGCTAACTATTTTGATGCGGCGCCGATCATAAGGATCGGTAAACGATCATGATCGGGCAGGAATGCCGGATCACAGAAATCAGAATAACAGAAAGAGAGGGGCAACAAATGAAGTATTATGTAGATTGTCAGGCCAAAGAAGGAGGAGACGGAACACAGCAGGCACCGTTTCGAACCATCAGCGAGGCAGCAAGGATCGCTGTGGCCGGGGATGAGGTGATCGTAGCCGATGGTATCTACCGCGAATATGTAGATCCTGTCAATGCAGGCGAGGAAAACGCGCGCATCACCTATCGGGCCCAAAACCGTCTGAAGGCTGTGATCACGGGAGCAGAGGTGATCACAAACTGGGAGAAGGCAGAAGAGGGCGTCTGGAAAACGGTCGTGGATAACAGCCTTTTTGGAGAATACAATCCGTTTCGCACCATGATCTCGGGAGACTGGTTTGATGCACAGTGCACCGCACATACGGGAGATGTCTTTTTGAATGGCAAATCCATGTATGAGGTAACTGATTATGAAGGCGTAGTGCATCCGAAGGAGAATCTTTCCTCCTGGGATAAGGACTTTACGAAATATACCTGGTATGTGCCTATCGAGCAGGATGCGGATACCACGGTCATTTATGCCAACTTCGGGGATATCGATCCGAAGGATGCCCTGATCGAGATCTCCGCAAGACAGAACTGCTTCTACCCTTCCAAGGAGGGTGTGGGCTATATCACACTGGACGGCTTCACCGTTTGCCAGGCAGCGACCAAATGGGCACCGCCCACCGCTTATCAGGACGGTATGGTAGGGCCTCACTGGTCAAAGGGATGGATCATTGAAAACTGTGAGATCTTTGAGTCCAAGTGCAGCGGCATTTCCCTTGGTAAATACCTGCAGCCCGAGAATGACAATAAGTGGCTGAAATGGAAGTACAAGGACGGAACCCAGACGGAGAGAGACTGTATCTGCCAGGCACAGCTCGAGGGCTGGACCAAGGAGCGGATCGGCTCCCATATCATCCGCAACAATGAGATCCATCACTGCGGACAGACCGGTATTGTGGGTCATCTGGGCGGTGTATTCTCCGTGATCGAGAATAACCACATTCATCATATCAATAATAAGCAGAACCTTGCCGGTGCGGAGATCGGCGGTATTAAGATGCATGCCGCGATAGACGTGATCATCAAAAACAATCACTTCCATCACTGCACCCGCGGCCTTTGGCTGGACTGGCAGGCACAGGGCACCAGAGTGACGGGCAATCTGTTCCATCACAATACTCTGCCCTATGACTATCTGCTGGTAAAGGAAAACATCTTAAACCTCGGGATCGGTGAGGATATCTTTATCGAGGTCAGCCATGGCCCGACTCTGGTAGATAACAATATCTTCTTATCGGACAGAGCCATCAAGCTTCCCACCCAGGGCGTAGCCTTTGTACACAACCTGTTCGCAGGCTCCCTGACCGCGGTGGGACACGGCGTTGACAATGGCGCAAAGACCATCAAGTCTCCCAGATATACGCCGTATCATCTGCGTCATCGTACGGAGATTGCAGGCTTTATGACCATCCTTCACGGCGATATGCGGTTTTACAATAACATTTTTGTACAGAGCAAGATCCGCAAGGAGTTTGCCGCAATCTGCCAAAGCTATGTAAATGACGAGTGGGATGACTGGAACCTGACTGCAGGCACGCTCACCTACAGCGACTATATGACACCGGAAGAGTGGGAAAAGGAGTTCGAAGGCTACTGCGGATACGGAAGCGCACCCAGTGACAGATACTACATGCCGCTGCCCGTATGGACCGGAGGCAACGTATTCTTCAACGGTGCAAAGCCCTCTGCCAAGGAACGGAATTTCCACGTGGATACGGAGCATGAAGTGAAGCTTGAGCTGGTAGAGGACGAAAACGGCTGGAGGATCGAAAGCGATCTGTTCGACTATCTGCCGACGGACTGCGATCTGATCGATACGGATACGCTGGGTATGGCCTTCGAGCCCGAGCAGCGTTTCGAAGCGCCGGACGGCAGCGATATCGTCTTTGATACTGACATCAAGGGCAAAAAGCGCGCCGCCGCCATCAAGGCCGGCCCCTTCGCATAAAGCCATGAAAACCATCAAATTGACAGGAGGAAAACGCTATGCCATTTATTGATTCAAAAGTCAGTGTCAGCATTTCCAAAGAACAGGAAGTAGAGCTTAAGAGCAGACTGGGACAGGCCATTTCCCTGATTCCCGGAAAAAGTGAAACCTGGTTGATGACAGGGTTCCAGGATAACTATCACCTCTATTTCAGAGGCGATGACAGCGAGCCTATGGCTTATGTGGAGGTTCGGATCTTCGGCGGCCCCAATCGGGATGCTTTTTCCAAAATGACTGCGGAGATCACAAAGATCTTCGGGGATGTTCTGGGGATTGCACCGGATCATATGTACATCAAGTATTCTGCAACACCTGACTGGGGATGGAACGGGAGCAATTTCTGATGGGACTTGTAACATATCACTCTCTGGAGGAAGCCGTACAGGCTTCCTTCGGAGAGTCTGTTCATATTGACAAGAGTTCGCAGCTTGTCATGAGCGATATCAATCTGGCGAAAACACTGTATCTGACAAATGGGGATACAGTGTTTTTGAAACTAAACACCCCTGAAAACGCGGGCTTTTTTGACGCGGAAGAACAGGGGCTTTGGGCCATTGCGCAAACCAATACCATAAGAACACCGAAGCTGTTTTGCAAAGGGATCGATACCCAAAAGAGCCTGTCCTTTTTGATGATGGAAAAGATCGATTCCGGACAGCTTAAGGAAGATACCTGGAAGGTCATGGGACGGGAGTTTGCAGCTATGCATCTGGCGGATACCACGGCCTTTTCCTGTGGGAAAGCCTATGGTTTTTTGCAGGATAATTATATCGGTGCCACCAGGCAGATCAATACTCCCAACGACAGCTGGGTAGAGTTTTTCAGAACCTGCAGATTGGAGCCGCAGTTTAAGATGGCGGAGGGGACCCTGGGATCCGACGGGATCAGGCTGTCTCTGAAGCTTTTGGACCGGCTGGATACCTGGTTGACGGAGCCTTCAAAGCCGTCACTTTTGCATGGAGATATGTGGGGCGGAAACCATCTTGTGGATCAGGATGGAAAGGTGGTTTTGATCGATCCGGCGGTGTATGTGGGACATGCAGAGGCGGATATTGCCATGACGCAGATGTTCAGTCCCATGCCCCGGGATTTTTATCAGGGCTATTATGAAGTATTGCCAAAGCAGGAGGGATACGAAGATCGGAGAGATCTTTATAACCTCTATCATTATCTGAATCATTTCAATCTGTTTGGCGGGCACTATCTTGTTTCCGCCATGCGAATTGTAATGCACTTTGCAGGATAGGGGAAAATAGTTAGCATAGGACAACTTGGAGGGACCGGAATGGAAAAAAGAAAAAGCGTATTTGCAAAAGCGATCATACTTGCGGTCTTTGGATGTGTGCTGCAGTTTTTACCATTTTTTACGGACACTGCCTGGGCAAAGGATTTTGGGATCTGGATCGGTAATGAGCAGTTTACGGATCAGAAGACCCGCATTGACGGACTTGCAGGCTACGCGAAATTCATTCCGGAAAGCGGTGAGATCTATTTTTCAAATTTCAGAGGCGTAAAGGATCTGTATCACAATCCCGATGACGGAGGCGTTTATCAGATCTATCTTGCAGGCTGTGAGGGAATGAATACCATTACCCTTTCAGGGAAACTGACTCTGAATGAAAAGGATGCTTCGGGGGAGCAGAAAGCTTTTTATGCGAATGCCTGTGCCTTGGGGGCAGCCTCCTTTGTAAAGACAGTGAGGTTTGCTGAGGGTTCGGAAATTGGAATTACCAGCTTCGGATATGGAATCTATGCAAAGGATAGTCGCATAGAGATCAATGGAGAATCCGCAGTGACAGGTGAGCATACCTGCGCGATACTGGCGAAAGAATTGATCCTGTGTGAAAACGGTCGACTTATATCTTATATCAGCTATGAGACGGTTGGTGAGAAAGTCACCACAGTGCAATGTGAGGAGGTTGTGATAGATGGCGGCGAGCTTTTTACCATGTCCAATGGTGATGGATCCATTAGCGTTCTAACTGATCGATTTACGGTACTTGATGGAGAGGGAGGAATCTATGCAGTAGGAGATGCAGCAGAGGCCATCAAAGGGGAAGTGACGATCTGCGGCGGAAAAACGGAAGCTTTGGCAGAAGGGGATGGTGCCATCGGAATCCATCACGACAATCTGTGGGTATATGGGGGCGAGCTGAATGCAGGAGCAACGGGCATCGCCATTCAAGCCGGAGTGTCATTATATGACGGAATATTGCGGGTAATGGGCAGCGGAGATGGGTCCATAGCGACCTATGGAAATCTTTATATCGATGGCGGAGCCATGGAGGTTTATGTTGAAAAAAATACACGGCAGGATGCTTATGCTATAGTGGCAAACGCTGATGGAGAATCCCTTTATGTTAGTGCAGGAACCCTTTCCGTAGAAGCAAGCGGTAACGGCATTTTGTGTGGAGGACTCGAGGTTGCCGGAGGAATGGTTTTGGTGGATGCCCAGGGAGAAAAAGGGATCTGTTCCACGGACAATATAGAGATCCAAACCGGAGGTATTAACGCCAAGGGAACAGCCTATGGAATTTACTCCGAGAAACGCATTCTCTGTAATGGAGGAAAAACACAGGCCCAGGGTAATACGGCGGCGATGTATGCCAAAGGGAATAAGGGTATCTCTTTGAGTCCGAATGCAAAGATCGACCTTCCGAAAGGAGGCGAAACCTATACCCCTGATACCGATGATACCTATACCACCATCACGGAATCCGGATCAACCCAGAGTGCAAAGAGTGTGGTCATCACGGGATCCGGAGAATATAACGTTTATGTGGGAGGTTATAAGGTTACGGAAGCAAACCAAAAGGATATCCCCGGTGTTGCGGGGGAAAATGCACATGTCAGCTATGATAATATCACCCATACGCTGACTTTTTCCGGGGATTCCGCAAGTGTTACCACCTCCGGCCCGGGAGGGGCGATCTATTCCATGAATGGCCTGACCATTGCGGGAGATGTAAAGATCAGTAGTGATAGTTGGGGAATCCACGCAGGAGGCAATCACCTTATCATCAAAGGAAATGTCCAGATTCAGGCAAAGGGTGAAGCCATTGCAGCAAAGACGCTTTCGATACCGGGAACGGTGCTGGCATATTCTGCGGAATCCTGTGGAGTCTGGGCACAGAAACGAATGGATGTAGCCGGGAGCCTTGCGGCAAAAAGTGAGGTCATGTCCGGGGTGATGGTGCAAGACGAACCAAGCTATGCACGGATTACAGGCAGTGTTATCGCAGAGGGCGCCACTTACGGAATCGAAGCATACGGAGATCTGGATATCAAGAGCAATCTGAATGCAAAGGGGAAAAAAGACGGCGTTTTCGTTCCCGGAAAACTTCGGATTCTGGACGGCAATGTTGTAATGGAGGGAGAAACCTGCGCTGTCTTTGCAAAAAAAAGGATTGAGATCGCAGAGAAAATGAAGGTCACAGAACCGGATCCCTGGAGCCTGAATACGGATGGTAATAGTATCTTAGATGCAAAAACCGGCAAGGAAGCAGGCAAGGTGCAGCTAAGACCCAGGCGGCTATACACGGTAAGATTTGACTCCGGTGGATTCGTGAGGATGATAGAGCGAGCTGTGTCTGAAGATAAAACCCTAAAGCGTCCGGAGGATCCGACAGCTGTTTGCAGAACCTTTACCGGATGGTATTCGGACAGCTCCTGCAAAACAGCCTATGATTTTTCTGAGGTTGTGAGAAAAGATATGACCCTTTATGCCGGATGGGATGTGCACCATACGCTGCATAAGGTTGAAGGCGTGAAAGCTACTGCCGATAGAGCCGGTAATATTCCTTATTATAGTTGTGAGATCTGCGGCTGCTATTTTTCCGATGCAGAGGGACTGCATGAGATCAAAAAGGATTCCGTTCTGATCCCGGCAAAGGGAAGGAATGTGGAAGAGCCCGGGAAGCAGGAAGATCCCTACGGTATTCTCCCGGATATCAGTGAGATCACAGATGATTCCTTATTGAAAAAGAAAGATCAGCTCAGCGATCGGAAAACCGGCGCTATCTATGAGATTACAGACCTTGGTAACCAGGCAAGTGTAACCTATGTTTCAAACACCAAAGACCAAAGCGAGGTTGTAGTGCCCGATACCGTAACCATCGGAAAGAAGAAGTTCAGGGTAACACAGATCGCTGCCAATGCATTTAAGAATTGCAAGAAGCTGAGGAAGTTTACCATCGGCAAGTATATACAAAAGATCGGCAAGAATGCCTTTTTCGGCTGCCGCAATCTGAAGACCATCAAGTTCAAAACCACCCTCTTATCCAAGAAGCGGGTGGACAAGAATGCCTTTAAGGGAATTCATAAAAAGGCAAAATGTAAGGTGCCGAAGAAAAAACGCAAGGCCTACAGGAAGATGTTAAAGGCAAGAGGAGTCACCGGAAAACAGCAAAAGATCCTGTAACGGGAGGCTGCAAAGCCGCTGTTTACGGGGCTTTCAGAAAAAGATTGCAAAAGGTGAAATTTGTTGTTGACACGTTAAAGGTGGTTTGCTACAATATCTATTGCGCGACCGGAGACGGAAACGGTGTTGGAGAGGTATCGAAGTGGTCATAACGAGGCGGTCTTGAAAACCGTTTGTCCGCAAGGGCGCGTGGGTTCGAATCCCACCCTCTCCGTTTATTTCCTTGAAATAACGGATGCAGAGATTCCATATGAATGATAATGACAGGTTTTTGGAGAAGTACCCAAGAGGCTGAAGGGGCTCCCCTGGAAAGGGAGTAGGTCGTTAATAGCGGCGCGAGGGTTCAAATCCCTCCTTCTCCGTTCGAGCGAATAGCTCAAGCACCTTGACAAATGAACAACAACCGATCCCTGAAAATTCTAAAAAGTAGAAATTCAGAGAAACAAAACCTAGACAGTAATGAAGGTTAAAATTAGCCAAGCTTGTTTTGACCGGATTAAACTATTTTAACATGAGAGTT
>JAEEKV010000117.1 GCA_016282595.1 Lachnospiraceae bacterium | reverse complement strand
CCTCTTCCAAGGCTCTTTAAGCTGTGCATGAAACCTTCGGTCATGCGCTCCCAGTCGCTCTGCTTCTTCACGGGCTCCGGCGTATAAACCTCCACTTCCGTTACGGTAATGTTCACTGTTGCAAAATCCACCAGGTTGTCATAGGTACGGAGTCTGGATTCCAGATTCTGGATCTCGTAACGCACATCGGTGATGCGGCGTTCCAGCTCGATGATGGTATCCACATCCTCTGCCTGCTTTAAGATCTCCATAAGGCGATCCATCTCCACCTCAAGGGCTTCCTTGCGACTCTTGTTATCCACGTACTCCAGTGTTACGTCTTCCGCACTCTCGCTCTTGTTGGTAATGTTGGAATTTTCTCCCACTGCATCTACCAACTCGTTCATTTTGGCTACGGGAACTCTGGCGGTATAGTTGGCGTTACGGGTTCTTCCGCCGTTGTATAAGCTGCCGCTGTACACATCGGCGCTTTCCATGTAGCCTCCCAGCTCCTGGACTCTCTTTTCGATAAACTTGGTGAGCTTATCAAATTCCTGGGTTTCTGCTGTCAGGTTTACCCGCTTGATAAGCTTTCGATTGGTTGCTACACTCTCGGACTGGGTGGAAGTCTCACTGCCTTCTGCAGGGGCAGCAGCATCTGCTGTTTCCTCATAGTCCGCATCCTCGTAGGATTCCTCTGCCATGGCAAAGGATTCCGCCACCGCACTTTTCCCGTTTACAGCCCCGGCGCTGTCAAAGGCCGCCTCGGGAGCACTGGTGGCTGCTGATGATCCGCATCCCCCTAAAAGCATGCTCAGTATCAAACCACCTGCTACGATCCGTCCTGCAATCTGTCTTTTTTTCATAATCTTTTCCTCCTGCCTCAAAGATAGAATGAACACTCCTCTTACATTGTCCGCCGCCCTTTTCATTTTTTTGGCGGCTTTGTCTATATAGTGTAAAATCCCTTGGCATCTGTTGCATGAAATTGCAATTTTTTCTGAAAATATTATCAGCGGTTCATGGGACGTATCTCATCAAAGCAGTCCTTGGCACTCTTGATCTTATCCTCTTTTCCATCTACCACCAGCACGGGACTTTGCAAAACAGCCTTCAGGTACTCGGACATACCCTGGATATCCTCCACGCTGCAGCCGATGATCTCGTCACGCTCCTGCTGTTCCTGTTCAAAGGTATATTCCGCGATCAAATAAGCAAGGCTTCTTTCGCCGGCCATCTTAGGGGTTAAGGGCATATCCATAGCTGCAATGGCACCGATAATATACTTTGTGAGGCTCTCTTCATCCAGCTTCGCTCCGCTGATATATTCAGGAGCCTTTTCAAAGACTTCAATGGTCTTTTCCAGATTCGGATCCCGGTAGGAAACAAAATAACCATAGCCCTGACGTACGAATGCGGACATACATCCGTAGGCACCGCCCTGCACGCGAACGTTTACCCACAGATAATCATAACCCATCATGACCTTCAGCACCTTCAGTACTCCGGTGTAGGGCAATCCCGTTGAGGCATAATCTCCTGCTCTGCAGACATAGCATACATCGGAGCTGTTCACCAGGCCTTCCTTCATAACGCCTCTGGCGCTCTTGTCCTTTAAAAAGGTGGTGCCGAGGCCTTTGTCCGGATCCCGGTTTTTATCTTCTGTGGTTAATTCCTGTAAAAGAAGCGGTATATCCTGCTCAAAGCTTTCCCGGATCTCATCCTTACCCGTCACATCCAAAAGAATGTTGTCTGAAGCTAACACTTTCTTCAGGATGGCATTCAGTCTTTCGGGAAGGCTTACTTTTTCCGACTCATAATTTGCCAAAAGATCTGTCAGGCGATCCAAAAACGCAATTCCGGAAAGCTGTTCTGAGATCCAGGCACTCTTGATAAACTTGGACATCGCTCTTCCCACGGCGGTATTGTGTCCTGCCGACTGGAAGGAAGCCTGCATGGATGCTTTGGTCTCCAGTAAGATCTCCCGGATCCTGTCCGTATCGGAGAAATCAGAGCAAAACAGCATTTCTTTGGAAAGCTCGATGGCGTCCTTAGTATTTTCCACAAAGCTTCTGGCCTTCACTTCGAAGAATACCCGCACACGCTCCCGGTCCTTTGCATTTGACATGACGTTGATGGGAGTTGTGATCCCGCCTGTTTTCAGGTTGATCTGGTTGTTGAGCTTGCCATAGGTATAGTGCTCTGTATTCACCAAACCGATGATGGTCTTCAAAAGTGCCAGGTCAAAGAGATCCTCGTCTGACAAGTGGGTGATATCAAACAGAATCCTAAAATAGTTCACTCCGTTGGTAAAGTAATCGTGTTGCCACAGAGTAAAGCTCCGTCCCCCGGGCAGTGTTAGCATATGCTTACTGTTTCTGAATTCCCTGGCCTCTTTCTTCAGATCCTCTCGTCTAAGCATGGGGATGGTGGCCAGTTCCTCCGGTGTATTCTCAGTTGCCTGGAAAACCTTGAGTGCTTCGGCATCCTTGGCAACCTGCTCCAGCTGCTCTTTTGAAAGGCTTTTTTGATAATCCGATAAACGCTTTGCAAGGGCCTCTTCCATTTCATCCGCCAAGGTCTTGGAGGGCTCTAAGGTCAAAAGCACCTTATGGGGATTATTCAAAAACAGATCCCTGATCGTCTGCTCAAAATACCCTTCCTCCACCTTTTGACGCAGCTTTTTAAAGGTTTCATTGGCCTCAATATACATAAAGGGTGCCATATCGTCATAGAGCCAGGAATCCAGAGCCTGCAGACCATACATCAGTCCCTTGGGATAGGAACCGAAATCCGCCTCCTTGTATTTAAAAGCAAACAGATTGATGGCGGCCATAAGGGAATCCCTGTCGATGCCATTTTCTGCCAGGTCCTTTAAGGTATCCTCAATGATGGTTACAAACCGCTCCTCGTCCTCTTTTTTTGCATTTTTTGCAATGAAGGAAAAACAGGGCTGCAGGATCCCGGCCTCGGTTACGCTGTAATCATCCTCTCCGATGCCCGCTGCCTGCAATGCCACCTTCACGGGTGCTCCCGGAGATGAGGTCAGGGCATAGTCCAGCACATCCAGTGCAATGTAAAACTCCGGATCCAGCATCTTTGCGGAAAGTACGTTATAGGAGAAATAATACAGATTATCTCTCTCATCGGATTCCAGTACCGGATACTGCTTTGT
>JAEEKV010000010.1 GCA_016282595.1 Lachnospiraceae bacterium | reverse complement strand
TCCCTCTTTGACTGAGGTATCTGTTATGCTGTACTCTTCTCCCACGTCCAGGGAAAACCAGTCCTGGCCTTCATCCATATCGGCATCGGTTTCAAAGATTCTGTCCACATTTCTCCATCCGACTTGCGCAAAGTGCTTGCACTTATAGGTATAGGTTTTCCCAAGGCACATCACTTCTCCTTCGGTGATGTTGTACTTTGCCGGCTCCGATACGCTCTCGGCAAGTCTTACCGATACGAGCAAAAGGATCTGTCTTTCGCCTTCCGGCAGAGTATTTAAATCTGCATTTTCGATCTGTGCAGTCGGTATGATCGCATGATGGTCCGTTACCTTTTTGCTGTTTAAGACTCTTGCGATCTTGTAGTTTGGCGTACACTCGATATCCTTTTCCTGCAGGATCAAAAGAAGGCTTTCCACCGTCCCGCCCATATCGTCTGTCAGGAATCTGCTGTCTGTCCTCGGATAAGTCAGAAGCTTTTTTTCATAAAGGCTCTGTGCATAGTCAAGAGTCTGCTGCGCGGTATAGCCCAGCTTTTTGTTTGCATCTCTCTGAAGGGATGTCAGATCATACAGGGCGGGAGCATTCTCCGTCTTTTCCTTTCTTTCGTTTTTTGTCACGCTCATTACGCCTTCCGCTTTGCACGCATCTGCCATCTTGTAAGCTTCACTTTTGTCCATGATCCGCTCTCCGGTAAATGTCAGCTTTCCGTCCAGCGCCACAAGCTGCACCTGATAAAAAGGCTCGGATCGAAATGCCCTGATCTGAGCCTGTCGTTCTACGCAAAGTGCCAATGTCGGTGTCATCACACGGCCCACGTTCAGCGTTGCTCCATAAACAGTGGAAAAGAATCTCGTTGCATTGATGCCCACGATCCAGTCGGCGCGCTCCCTGCAAAGGGCTGCTTCATAGAGCCTGTCATACTCTGCTCCGCTTTTCAGATTTCGAAAACCATTCAGGATCGCTTCATCCTCCATGGATGATATCCAAAGTCTTTTCATGGGCTTTTTGCATCCGGCCTGTTCATAGACCAGGCGAAAGATCAGTTCTCCCTCTCTTCCTGCATCGCAGGCATTGATCACGCTTTTTACATCCTTGCTTTGAAGCAGACTTTTCAGAACCTGAAACTGTTTTTTGGTCGCGGATGCTGCCCGGTACTGAAACTGTTCCGGAATGATGGGAAGATCCTCTCTTCTCCATTTTTCATATTTCTCGTCGTACTCCTGCGGCTGTGCCAGTCCCACAAGGTGCCCCACGCACCAGCTGACAAGATAGCTGCCTCCGAAGAGGTAGCCATCCTTTCTGCCGGTGCATCCAAGGACCTTGGCGATGGCCTGTGCCACTGACGGCTTTTCAGCGATCACCAGATCATACATGTTTTTCACTCCTTCCGTTCTCAGATTGCTTCCCGAAGATCCTTATCTTTTGTCTTCTTTTCGGTCTTCATCTTCTCGGACTTTTCCCTGCCTTTGGCAAGCTTTTCTTTTACACTTTCCTTCTTAGCCGCCTTGGTTTCATCTTTACCTTCGGACTTATCCTCGCCCTTTTCATCTTTGTTTTCCTTTGCCGGCTGCAGGGTGACATTGATCTGTTTATCCGGCTGAAGTCCTGTCAGATCTACCGGAGGCTCGATCCGGACAAAGCCGGGCTGACTATCGAACCCCGGGTCAAAAAAAGGGAGGTCTTCCGGATGCGCCTCCATAAACTGATCCATATCCTTTACGGCATTCATCGTCTGCACCTTCTCATCGATCTTTACGATCAGCTGCGCTGCCGCTCTGCGGATGGTATCCAAAGATGCTTTCAGCTCCGGCATTTCCTTGTCCGCAGACCAGGTTGCCACATAGGCAAAGGAATAATCCGAAGTATCGATGCCATAGTGCTGGCATACTACATAGGCAACGGATTCTGCCTCTGTCTCCTTCTGGTTTCTAGGTTTCTGTTCACTGTTTGCATCCATGGCTTCCCTGGAATGCAGTGCCTGATGGGATGCTTCATGCAGCAGGGTTTTTACGGTCTGTGCCTCGCTCATGCCTTCCTGCACCACGATGCGGTTTTCCTCCGGATTATAAAACCCCTTTGCTCCGGAATCGATCTGCTCAAAAGTGATCGGTACGGGAACAACTTCCTTGATCGCGGTAAGCAGTGTCTCATACCCTTCCACGGATCCGGTAAGCTCATTTACGCCGACAGTCGGCACCGGGTCGCCCTCGGTCTGGGTGATATCAAAGGTGCTGACGGGCTTAAACGCATTGACCGTAACCTCCACAGTCTCCTTTACCGGTTCTCCGTCCTTATCAAGTACAGGTTTCCCAAAGGAATCCATCTTATCCTGTTCCTTCTGCATCTTATAAGGTGCCGGTGCCAGGATGCGGATCCCCTTTTCACCCTTTTTTACAAAACGGTTCATCTCCTTCCAGCCGTTATAGGACTGGCACATGGTCGCATCGGGTTTCTGCATCATGATCAGGATCTGGTTGTTTACCGAATACCTGGGAAGCTTTGCACAAAAATTCAAATAGTCCTTATAGTTTTCCGATCTGAAAACGTCCTTCACGCCATTTTCCAGCTTTTTGGTGATCTCTTCCATCTCGGCCTTGCGTGCCTCAAACGCTGCCTTGGGATCGAATTTGCTCTTATCAAAATCTGCCATTGTTTTAGTCCTCCTTTTTCTTATGGGTTGCATTTTCTTTATCTGCCTTCTGTTTCATCCGGGAAAGCTTTTCCCTGACAGAAGAAGCAGGCTTCTCAGCCTGCCCCTTCATCGAAAGTGCGTATGCACTAAGTCTCAATCTTCTTGCCATTATTCTTCATCCTCCGTTTCTTTCTTCGGTTCCCGTTCATCACTTTCGTCAGCGTCGGGATCATCTTTGTCAGTTCCTGCATCCGTATCCCCGCTCATGTACTCCTCGTCTTCGGGAAGGCTTGCAAGGTAGTCCTCCTCATCCTCGTTGTAGTCCGCATCGGGATCCGTGTATTCGTTCTCGTTTTTCTTTCCGCCTTTGACCTTCGTCAAATACACATACCCGGCCGCTCCTCCGATTCCGAGAAGAAGTAAAACTGCCAAAGCGCCAGCACCGCTCTTTTTCTGCGGCTTTTCCTCTGCAGGCTCTGCCTCCTTTTCCTGCACGGGTTCAGGCTTTTCAGGCTCCGGCATAAGGGTCTTTTTTTCCTCCTTTCCGTTTTCCTTTGCCGCCATATAAGTCTCCACCTGCTCATCATCCATAAGGGCAAGCAGGTCGGACTCATCCACCATGTTCAAAAAGTGCACGGTATCATTGCCGTTATCATCACGGTCGATGATCAGATAAAAATAGTTACCGGACTTCGTTACCATGGTGATGAACTGTTTGCCGCTTTCCGGGGATCCGTAATCATCCACCAGGGTCAGATTGCCATCAGGTGTCAAGGGACCATAGTGTTCCTGACTTTCTTCCTTAGGGACCTCATTGGCCGATACGGTCTCCTCTGCCTTGGCATCCTCCTTCGGTTCGTTTCCATAGCAAAGCTTCGGATTCATCCTGCAAAGCCTGCACTCCTTATTGATATGATCCTCTGTGCACTTTTCCTCACAGCTGCAGTCATATCCTCCTGCATAAGCAGTTACCGGTGCTGTCATCATGAAAAAAGCTGCAATCATCATTGCAGCCTTCGTCAGTCTCATTCTG
>JAEEKV010000116.1 GCA_016282595.1 Lachnospiraceae bacterium | reverse complement strand
TGTCAATTCCGTGACGAAAGGTATTATGGCATTACTGGCAGGGATTGCTTTGGACAGGGGATATATCAAAAACCTGGATCAAAAGGTGATGGATTTCTTTCCTGATTATACTGTAAAACGTGGGGAGAAAACTATCTATGAGGAGGTGCGGACGAAATCCTGGACCAAAATAAGGTTAATAACAGGTAAACGGTCCATTTGGCAAGGTTGGCTTGGTGAAGTGCTTGTTTAGCGTTCATGAGAAACCTCCTAAATTTGATCACTCGATTCGCGCAAGTTGTACAAGTCGAGTGAATATATTTGGAGCCATCATCTCATATGCATGCTATAATGAACAGGTACGGATGATTGAGGATTTACAGCAATCCAGCCGCACAGGTGGAATTATTTCCGCCTGTGGAGAGCTAAAACAATGAAAACAGAGGGGGATAAACTATGAGCAAGAGGAAGAGATTCCATATCGACGAACGTTACGTTACTGTTAATATGACGCTCTGCATCATCATATACTCCATCGTTGCTCCTTTTTGCGTCTATCTTTGTGTGGACAATTTTGTGCATAAAAACTTCCTGGTTGCAGGATATGCACTGTTTTGTGCGGTGATGACTACGGTGGCCGTTATAAACCTCTGTATCTGCAAATTTGGCAAAAAGAAGCGAAGATGGCTGATGCATGTTGCACTCAACATTCAATGCTTCGTATTCTGGATCACTTTTACTTTTTTCCTGTATACCGGAGGAACAGAAGGGTCAAGTATATTCCTGTTCTTTCTGGGCGTCCCCGTTGTCTTCTTTTTCTTTAACCTTTCCTATGGCCTGTATTTTAATCTTGTTTTTTTCCTGATCATGGTCGTGTACATGAACACGCCTCTTCGGGAAAAGGGTTTCAGATTTCCCGACGTTTATTATTCACGTCTGCCCATGATGTTTTTTGTCAATGTCATCATGTGTGCCACTGCCCAGTATGAAACGGTAAAGGCAAAGATCAAACAGGATAATGCCCTTGAGGAAGCAAGGAGGGCCAGCGAGGCAAAGACGGATTTCCTTGCAAATACCAGTCACGAGATCAGGACTCCGATCAATGCGGTACTTGGCATGAACGAGATGATCATGAGGGAATCCGCAAAGGCTGAAAAGCTCTCGGGAGCCAGTCCGATGGTATACCATGAAGCCTTTAAGAAGATACGCAGCTATTCCGGAAACGTAGACAGCGCCGGAAGTAATCTTCTAGCTATCATAAATGACATCCTGGATTTTACCAAGATAGAAGAAGGCAAAATGGATATCGTGGAGGTTGAATACCAGCTCAGTTCCGTGATCAATGATGTCAGCAATATGATATATTTCCGGGCAAAAGAGAAAAATCTGGCATTTTTGACAGAGGTGGACGAGACGCTTCCGGACCGACTGCTCGGTGATGTGGTAAGAGTCAGGCAGGTTATCACCAATATCCTGAACAATGCCGTAAAATATACTGATGAGGGGAGTGTATTGCTAAAGATCACCGGAGAGAAAAAAGACAGAGGCTCTGATGGAAGACCGGTGATGGAGCTTATCATATCTGTAAAGGACACGGGAATAGGTATCACGAAGGAAAACATAGGAAAACTGTTCGGTAAATTCGAAAGGGTCGATCTTGGCAAAAACAGTACAAAGGAAGGAACCGGGCTGGGACTTGCGATCACCAAGATGCTGCTTCAGATGATGGACGGAGATATCAGGGTGGAAAGCGTTTACGGCTCCGGATCCACATTTACGATACGCCTCCCCCAAAAAGTGCTTTCTGATGATCCCGTAGGAGATTTTAAGGAGAAATTTGAAAAGACCCTGGGTGAGAAAAAGGTATACCACGAAAGCTTCAGGGCTCCCGAAGCAAATATCCTTATTGTGGATGATACCAGAATGAACCTGATCGTAGCCACGGAGTTTTTAAAGGATACGCTTGTAAGGACTGATACGGCGGGCAGCGGAAAAGAAGCCGTCGAACTGGCCCGTAAGAACCGGTATGATGTAATACTGATGGATCAGAGAATGCCCGAGATGGATGGTGAAGAGGCATTCCGCCTCATCAGAAGCCAGAAAGACGGCATGAACACGGATACTCCGGTGATATGTCTGACGGCGGATGCAGTGGTCGGAGCCAGGGAAAGGTATCTGTCGAAAGGGTTTAATGATTATCTGACCAAACCTATCGACAGTACATATCTTGAGATGATGCTGAAAAAGTATATCCCGGCGGAAAAGATCCAGATCGTTATAGAGGAAGAGGAAAGCGCGGCGCAGGCTGCGGATGAAAACGGACAAAGCGGTAAGTCGCCGTTTATACTCCTTGAGGACAACGGAATAGATACCGCCAGGGGACTTGCAAACTGCGGCGGAGATGACGCTTTTTATTCTTCAATCCTGCATGAGTATCTCTCCAGTTCGGAAGAAAAAAAGGAAGATCTGAGAAAGTTTCTGGATGTAAAGGATATGAAAAGCTACGGGATCCTGATCCATTCCCTTAAGAGCACTTCGAAAATGATCGGAGCCGATACTCTGTACCGGAGTGCACTCATGCTTGAAAAGGCAGCCGGAGAAGGAGATATCAGCAACGTGACCTCAGGTCATGAAGAGTTTCTCAGGGAATATGATCGTGTGCTCGGGATACTCGAGCAGGTACTGCCGGAGGATGAGGGTGCATCCGAAGGTGAAATGGACGACGGCGATGTGATGGAGTTTTCACCACAATGATTGTCGATTATATCGGAAGATAAATTGCCGCGGAGGAGACAGAGTTTTAAAAGCTCTGTCTCCTTTTTTGAAATAATATATTGACGAATATCTATGTATATGCTATTATCAACACATAGATAAACGTCTATATAAGGAGGAGGTTATGGCCAAATTAGACGAAGTGCTGATATGTAAGGCTCTTGGGGATCCTAACAGAATGGAAATAGTTAAGATGCTTTCTGATCAGGAAAAGTGCGGATGCAAGCTTCTTGAAAAGTTCGATATTACACAGCCGACTCT
>JAEEKV010000115.1 GCA_016282595.1 Lachnospiraceae bacterium | reverse complement strand
TGTCCGATCGGTATGCCATCCTGATCTACGAGGAGCTGTATATCCCCAAATCCTGGCAGGTTTTATGATGAGAATAACGGACAGAAATAACACATCTGACGGAGGGTAAGATGTATATTCCCGATGAGATCGTAGATGAGGTCCTCAGACGTTGCAACATCGTGGATCTGATCTCCGGTTATGTGAGTCTGCAAAAAAAGGGTTCCAACTGGTTTGGACTATGTCCCTTTCATAATGAGAAAACAGGGTCCTTCTCCGTCAGTGAAAGCAGACAGATGTTTCACTGCTTCGGATGCGGCGTGAGCGGTTCGGCTTACACCTTTCTGATGAAGTATGAAAACTTTACCTTTCCCGAAGCGGTCCGCTTTCTGGCGGAAAAGGAAGGGGTTGTGATCCCGGAAGGAGAGAATCCCGAGGAAGCCAGGAAGAAGGAAAGCAGGAGAAAACAGCTTTTGGACGTATTGTATGATGCGGAGCTGTATTCTTACAACTGCCTGCGCAATCCCAGAGGAGAGCAGGGGCTTTCCTATCTGCGGGGACGACAGCTGACGGATGAGACCATCAAGCATTTCGGACTGGGATATGCGCCCAAGAATTCCAAGGAAGTCATCGGATATCTAAAGTCCAAAGGCCATTCGGACGAGAATATCATTGCGGTGGGCCTTGGTGAATTCAGTGAAAAGTACGGGATGTCCGGTAAATTCTGGAACCGGGTCATGTTTCCCATCCAGGATGTGAATCACCGGGTCATCGGCTTCGGCGGCCGTGTCATGGGAGAGGGAGAGCCCAAATACCTGAACTCCCAGGAAACCGAGATCTTCAATAAACGAAATCAGCTCTTTGGCCTGAACTGGGCAAGGACCAGCAGGAAAAAAGAGATGATCCTTTGCGAAGGCTACATGGACGTGATCTCCATGCACCAGGCGGGCTTCACCCAGGCGGTGGCCTCACTGGGAACGGCCTTTACCGAGCAGCAGGCAAAGCTGATCAGTCGCTACACCAAACAGGTGGTGCTGGCCTACGATTCCGATGAAGCGGGAATCAAGGCAGCCCTTCGAGCCATCGGCATCCTACGGGCGGAAAAGATGTATGCCAAGGTCATGAGCATGCGCCCTCATAAGGATCCGGATGAATTTATCAAGGCCCTGGGGCAGGAGGAATTCCAAAAGCGTATTGATGAGGCGGAAAACGGATTTTACTTTGAGATCCGGATGCTGGAGCGGGGGTTCGATCTTTCGGATCCCGATGGAAAAACCCAGTTCCACAATGAGATCGCCAAGAAGCTTTGCACCTTTGAGGATGAGCTGCAACGAGAGAATTACCTAAATGCCATCGCGGAAAAATACGTGATCCGGGCGGATATCCTGAAGGATGCAGTGAAGCGCTACGCCGCAAGCGGAGTGGGAACCAAGGAAAAACAGATCGATTTTTCAGTTCCGAAGCCCCTGGCATCGGCAAAGATGCGAAAGGATCAGCTGAAGGAAGAAAAATACAAACGAAGTGCCAACCTGCTTTTGGCCATGCTTTGGCAGATGCCGGAGTTTTACCAGGCTGTGCGGGACTATATCGGGCCCAAGGATTTTCAGACCGAGGAATATCAGCAGATCGCAGAGCTTTTGTTCCAAAAGCTGGAAGCAGGAGAGAAGGTAGAGCCTGCACTGATGATCAGCCGCTTTGAGGAAGAGCATTTGCAGCAGCTGGCAGGTGAGATCTTTTCCGCCAGGGAGGAAGCCATGCTGGGGCTTTCCGGGGAAGGCGAAGATCCGGCGCCGGATAAGGAAACGGATCGAAAGGTGTTTAAGGAAGTACTTTTGTTTGTGAAATCCACCGCTTACGAAAAGCTGGCTGAGGATGCGCCGCTGGCGGAGGTTGTAAAATATCAAAAAGACATAGAGCAGTTGAAAAAACTGAAACTCTAATATGAGGAGGAACCAAAATGGCAACAAAGAAAACGGTGACTGAGGAAAAGACGGCTAAGAAGACGGTGAAAAAGACCGCCAAGACTACAACCGCTAAGAAGGCGGGAGCTGTCGAAACCAAAACAACGAAGTCCTCTAAGGCCACAAAAGCTCAGGCTGCAGAAGAAAAGCCTGAGAAAAAGACCACGAAAAAGGCCGTAAAGGAAACCAAGGCTGAGCCTGCAAAAAAGGCAAGCAGAGCAAAGAAAAAGCCCGAGCCCGAAGTGGTAGAAGAAGTGGTTGAAGAGATCGTAGAAGAGGTGGCAGCACCTGCACCCAAGAAGGCTTCCTCCAAAAAGAAACAGCAGGAAGAAGAGGCAGCGCTTGCGTCGAAGGAAGGAGAAGAACTGCAGTCTCAGTTAGAAGAGAAAAAAGCAGAGCTTCTGAAGGTGGCAAAGAAGAAAAAGAACGTCATGGACTACCAGGAGGTAGTGGATTTCTTCAGTGAGCTGCACTTAGAGGACGACCAGCTGGACGGCGCTGTGGATTTCCTGGAAAAGAACGGCGTGGATGTCCTTCGGATGTCTGATGACGAAGAGCCCGATGAGGAAATGCTGCTGAGCGGCGAGGAAGAGGTGGATGTAGAGAACATCGATCTGTCCGTTCCCGACGGCGTTAACATCGAGGATCCCGTCAGAATGTATTTAAAGGAGATCGGTAAGGTACCGCTGCTTTCCGCTGATGAAGAGATCGAGCTTGCAAAGAGAATGGAGCAGGGGGATGAGGAAGCTAAGAAAAAGTTAGCAGAGGCTAACCTTCGTCTGGTGGTTTCCATTGCAAAGCGTTATGTGGGACGTGGCATGCTGTTTCTGGATCTGATCCAGGAAGGTAACCTGGGTCTTATCAAAGCCGTAGAAAAATTTGATTATCAAAAGGGATATAAGTTCTCTACCTACGCAACCTGGTGGATCCGTCAGGCCATCACCAGAGCCATTGCAGATCAGGCCAGAACCATTCGTATCCCTGTACATATGGTTGAAACCATCAACAAGCTCCTTCGCGTGAGCAGACAGCTGCTGCAGGAGCTTGGAAGAGAACCAACGCCGGAAGAGATTGCTGTGGAAATGAACATGCCTGTAGATCGTGTTCGTGAGATCCAGAAGATCTCCCAGGAGCCTGTATCTTTGGAAACTCCCATCGGTGAGGAGGAGGATTCCCACCTTGGAGATTTTATTCAGGATGACAATGTTCCGGTTCCCGCTGATGCGGCAGCCTTCACACTGCTTCGTGAGCAGCTTAATGAGGTGCTGGATACTTTGACAGACAGAGAGCAGAAGGTATTGAAGCTTCGCTTTGGCTTGGATGACGGCAACGCCAGAACCCTGGAGGAAGTGGGAAAAGAGTTCCAGGTAACCCGTGAGCGTATCCGTCAGATCGAGGCAAAGGCTTTGAGAAAGCTCCGTCATCCCAGCAGAAGCAGAAAGCTGAAGGACTATTTGGATTAAATGGAATCGGGTATGAAAAGAACCTCCCCGCCGAAGCTATCCCACCGTCTTAGCGCCTTGGTATCCATGCTGCAGGCGTCAGACTCCCATTACGGGAGCGTAGCGGATATCGGCTGCGACCATGGCTGGATCGCCATTACCCTGATCTTAGAGAACGTGGCAGAGAAGGTCATCGCCAGTGATATAAGGCCGGGCCCTTTAGAGCGGGCTATCGAGCATATCGCTCAGTTTGGCCTGGAGGATCGGATCCAAACGGTTTTGGCAGGTGGTATGGAGCATCTTTCCAAAGGGGATGTGGACGCGGCTCTGATAGCCGGAATGGGCGGGTTTCTCATTCGGGATATTCTGAAGGAGGCCGCCGGACGGGAGGCAATTTGTGAGCACCTTGTACTGCAGCCCCAGAACGGCTGGGAGGAAGTCAGACGGTGCCTTTGGGATAGCGGCTACGGCATCACCCATGAGGATATGGTGTTTGAGGACGGAAAGTTTTACGTCATCATTCGTGGGGAAAAAGGTGCGAAAGAGCCGGAGTTTTCACAAAAGGACTTAGCGGAAAAATTCGGACCCATCCTT
Source organism: Lachnospiraceae bacterium (assembly GCA_016282595.1). GTDB lineage: Bacteria > Bacillota > Clostridia > Lachnospirales > Lachnospiraceae > RGIG7926. The sequence continues at coordinate 2,944 of JAEEKV010000115.1, read as the reverse complement.
TTGAAGGAAAAACACCCGGTGCTTTTGCAGTATTTGGAAACAGAACAAGAGAAATTTAAGCAGATCCTGGAACGCCTGTCTCAAAGCGGCAATCCGGGAGATGAGGTAAAGGAAAAGCTTTCCGATCTTGAGAGAGCGCTGGACATCATAAATACTCTGTAGAGTACAAAGGAGACGAAGTGATGAGGCTGGATAAGATCATTGAAAAGCTGGAAGAAATGGCACCTGTATCCTATGCGGAAAGCTGGGATAACTGCGGACTTTTGGTGGGACGCAGGGAAAAAGAGGTAAGGTGCATCTACATCGCCCTGGATGCCACTAGGGATGTGATCGATGAGGCTTTGGCTGTGGAAGCAGACCTGATCCTGACCCATCATCCACTGATCTTTAAGGGGATCAAAAGGGTAAGCAGCGATGACTTTGTAGGAAAGCGTGTGCTGAAGATGGCAAGGCACGATCTGTGTCTGTTTTCCATTCACACCAATTTTGATGTGATGGGAATGGCAGACGCAGCGGCAGATGTGCTGGGACTTCGCCAAAGAGAGGTGCTGAGCCTCACCTTTGAGGATGAGATCGCCAAGGAAGGCTTCGGACGATACGGAAGACTGCCAAGAGTCATGAGCCTGGACGAGTGCGCTGACTATGTAAAGGATCAGTTCCATTTAGAAAGCGTCAGAGTCTATGGAGACGGTGAGCTGGAGATCGAAAGAGCAGCCATCCTTCCCGGCAGCGGCAGTTCCATGATCGGGGACGCCCTGAAAAAAGGGGCTGAGGTAATGATTACCGGAGATATCAGTCACCATGATGGTATCGACGCCTGGGAGCAGGGGCTTGCAGTCATCGACGCAGGGCACTACGGACTGGAACAGATCTTTATTCCTTACATGGAAGAATTTTTGAAACGGGAATTTCCGCAGATCAGAGTGATAACGGATAATCCCAGATGCCCCTTCCATATGGTATAGGGAGCAGACAAACAAAGACAACAAGAATTGACAGCATGAGAAGGCTGATAAAGGGGACAAAAAACAAACTTAGGAGGTATAGGGTATGCAGGTTACAGCAAAGGGTCAGACAAGGGAGTTTGAGGACAACGTTACGTACAGAACGTTAGCGGATGCTTACCAGGATCAATATCCCCACAAGATCGCACTGGCGGTTGCCAACGGTCAGATCCAGGAGCTGCACAAATTCGCAAAGGACGGCTGTGAGCTGGAGTTTTTGACCTTCGGTGATTCTGCCGGACATAAGGCTTATGTGAGAACGGCCACCATGATGCTGTTTCGTGCAGCACAGACGCTGTTTTCGGATATCAGGCCGGATCAGATCAAGGTAGAGTTTGCCATCGGTAACGGCTATTACATCAGTATGAAGGGACACACCCTGACTATGGGAGAGGTGCAGAACCTGGAAAAGGCCATGCGCAGGCTCAGTGATCTGAACATTCCCATTATCAAAAGTACCCTTCCCAAACGGGAAGCCATTAAGGTATTTCAGGAAAGCGAAATGGAGGATAAGGTAAAGCTGTTCCGCTATCGCAGAAGCTCCTTTATCAACGTCTATGAACTGGACGGATACATGGATTATTACTACGGCTTTATGCTGCCGGATACCGGATATGTGGAGCAGTTCGAACTTTTGGCTTATAAGAAAGGACTGATCCTGAACCTTCCCAGCATGCAGGAGCCGGAGACATTGACAAAGTTTACAGCCAGAGAAAAGCTCTTTGAAACCCTGCAGCAGGCAGATGACTGGGGCAACACCATGGGCGTGGATACTGTAGGAGATCTCAACGATCAGATCTGTGCAGGAGGCATCAGCGACCTTATCATGGTACAGGAAGCACTGCAGGAGCGCCGTATCGGAGAGATTGCCAAGGATATTGCTGAAAGAGGCGGTGTGAAGTTTGTTATGATCGCAGGACCTTCCTCCAGCGGAAAGACCTCCTTTTCTCACAGACTTTCCATTCAGCTTCGGACCCTGGGATTGAATCCTCATCCCATTGCTTTGGATGATTACTTCAAGGACAGAGAGCATACCCCCAGAGATGAGCACGGCAACTACAATTTCGAGTGCCTGGAAGCCATCGACGTGGAGCTGTTTAATCAGGATATGTTAAAGCTTTTGAACGGTGAGAGAGTAGAGCTTCCCACCTTCAATTTCAAAACCGGAGTCAGAGAGTATCTGGGCAATTACAAGCAGCTGGGACCCGATGACATTCTGGTGCTGGAGGGCATTCACGGACTGAACGATAAGATGTCCTATTCTCTGCCCAATGAGAGCAAGTATAAGATCTACATCAGTGCGCTGACTTCACTGAATATTGATGAGCATAACCGGATCCCTACCACGGATACCAGACTCCTTCGGAGAATGGTAAGAGATGCCAGAACCAGAGGCTCCAGCGCACAGCGTACCATCGGTATGTGGTACTCCGTAAGAAAAGGTGAAGAGGAGTACATCTTCCCCTTCCAGGAAAATGCCGATGCTTTCTTCAACAGCGCTCTGATCTATGAGCTGGCAGTTATCAAGCAGTATGCAGAGCCCCTGCTGTTCTCCATCACAGAGGATATGCCGGAGTATCTGGAAGCGAAGAGACTTTTGAAGTTCCTGGAGTATTTCCTGGGCGTCAGCACCGAGAATCTTCCCAACAATTCCCTGATGCGGGAGTTTGTGGGAGGCAGTATTTTCCCGGTATAATCATCAGTAAAATACGGCGAAAGCCGTGCAATATAAGTAGCCCGCAAAAGGGATAAGTCGGACAGGTGATCGCGGCTCCTTTGGAGACGAGGAAAGTCCGGGCTTCACAGGGCAGGATGCCGGATAACGTCCGGTGGAGGCGACTCCCAGACCAGTGCAACAGAAATAAACCGCCGCTTATGCGGTAAGGGTGGAAAGGCAGTGTAAGAGACTACCGCCCGGACGGTAACGCCCGGGGCACATG
>JAEEKV010000114.1 GCA_016282595.1 Lachnospiraceae bacterium | reverse complement strand
TTTATTCTCCGTCCAGAAACAGATATAGTAACCTGTATAATTCCCTTGCATCTTTTTCACTGAGGGGCGAACCGTCTTTAGCCATCTTAAGTGGTATATCCTTACACTGTTCTTTAAGGGCATCGCCCTCCGGAGTTACGGAAATGATGGTGATCCGCTCATCTTCCTTTGAACGTTCTCTGGTTACGTAGCCTGCTTTTTCAAGTCTCTTAAGCAACGGTGTCAAAGTCCCGGCATCAAGCTTGAGTATATCCCCCAGCTGTCCCACATTCACGGTTTCATGCTCCCACAACGCCATCATGACTACATACTGGGTATATGTCAGACCCAGAGGCTTCAGATAAGGCGTATAACTGCCTACGATCTTTCTGCTGCATGCATACATGGGAAAGCATAACTGGTTTTTCAATAAGAGTTGTTCATATTTTTGTGCCATAATCCACCTCATGAAGTTTCATCGTATCTTTTACACCATTATATTGCGCGCAATATATTGCGTCAAGAAAAATCTTTTAAACTCCTCATCTCTTTAACTCCGATAAACTTTTGGTTTTATACTCCGTCTTCCTTATGGATCACGATCCTGCCGTCTTCATAGTGGATCTTTACACGGTTCGAAGTGATCCCCGCCATTTCCCGCATGTTTTCAGACAGCCGTACTCTTCCTGCTTTATCCAGGATCGCATATTCTTCGTGGGAATCTCCCTCCTCTTCCCCCTGTACGTCCGGGGCCTTTTCAAGGTCTTCACCGGCTTCGAGTTTTTTCCGAAACTCATCCTTCATGATGCGCTCGGAGCTGATCTTGCCGTCAGAGATCATAACCACTCTGTCTACACGATCCACCAGACTGATATCATGGGTAACGATCACGATGGTAATTCCCAGCTTTCGGTTGATGGAACGAAACAGATCCTGCAGCATGATGGAGGTTTTCTTATCCACCGCGCCTGTAGGCTCGTCCATGAGCAAAAGCTCCGGTTCATTGATGAGCGCCGTTGCAATGGCTACCCTCTGCTGCTCTCCGCCGGATAGTTCCGTGGGAAAGGAATTCTCTTTATCCGAAAGCCCCACCGCTTCCAAAAGGGCCCTGGTCCGCTCCCGCTTCTTTTTCTTGCTCATGGTAGAAAACAAAAGCGGCATTTCGATATTCTCCGCCACAGTGAGATAGCCCAGCAGGTTGTCTGTATTTTTCTGCCATACGAAACCAATGTGATCCCGTCTGAAGTCGGAAAGCTGTGCATAGTTCATCTCTGCCAGATTTTCTCCGCCAAAATAGACAGCTCCCGCAGAGGGGGTATCCAAACCGCCAAGCAGGTTCAGCAGGGTGGATTTCCCGCTTCCCGATCTTCCGATGATCGCCATCAGTTCGCCCTTTTGAATCTCCAGATCAAGACCCTGCAGAGCCATGACCTCGATTCCCTTGGACTTGTAAATGCGGACCAGGCCGTCACATTTGATATAGGGTTCGTTTGTAATCTCTTTTGTGATCTCTTCTGCCATATCCGTATTCCTTTACATCCGTACGATCTTGTCAGCCAGTTCTGCCAATCGTCCGTCGTGCGTAGTCATAACAACCGTCAGATTTTCCTTTCGGGTCAGCTGCTGAAAAAGCTCCGCAATATGAATTCCCGTTACGGAATCCAGGGAGCCGGTGGGCTCGTCAGCAAACAAAAGATCCGGTCTGTGGGCAATGGCCCTTGCAATGGCAACCCTCTGCCTTTCTCCGCCGGACAACTCGGATGGATAATGATCCGCACGATCAGCCAGGCCCACACACTCCAGTACCTCCTGGATCCGCTGATCGATCTTCTCAAAATCACCATCGCCGAAGTTTTTCTTATTTCTGGCAAAACCGGAGGTCCGGAGACAAAAATCCACATTCTCTTTTGCATTCATAACCGGGATCAGCGCCACCGACTGGAACACAAATCCCATACGGTAACGACGAAGTTTCTCCCTTTCCTCCTCGCTCATCTTGGAATAGGCAATGGCAGGTTCCGCTTCCTCTCTTTTCCCGATAAAAGAGATCTCCCCGTCCGTTGCCGCATCCAAGGTGCTTAAAAGATTCATAAGCGTCGTTTTACCGCTTCCCGATCTTCCCATCAGCATGACAAGCTTTCCTCTCGGAACATCCAGATTCAGATGATCCAAAACCGTCAGGGGTCCCCCTCCTGTTTTATAAGTCTTGATCACATCTTTTGCAAGCAGGATGGGATCCTCTTCCCCCGTCATATAATCCTGCAGAGGTTTTTCTTCAGATGCATTTGCTAACTTTTTTTCTGTAACCGCTATCTCCATAGTCTCACCCATTAATCATCACCCAGCTTCAGTGCTTCCGTAATATTCATTCCACTCACGATCCGCCGAAGGATCACGATACAGATCACCACTACCACCAAAAGCACTGACAGGATCCGCAAAAGATCCCCGCCTACGGCACTGATAAAGATCGGCACGTTATGCTTCTTCGGCAGATAAACCGCCGCAAATACAGGTGCAAACAGCCAGCTGGCAAGGCATCCGGCAAGGATACCGGCCATGATGGAGGTAATGGATAAAAAGATCTGTTCGATGGCCAGCATCCGGTTGATCTCTTTTTTGGAGATTCCCATTGCCCTGTAAATACCGAACATCAGCTCTCTGTCACGTATGGATGTGAGCCAGTAGATCAGATATCCGATCATACACAACATCAGGGCAATCAAAAAATCTGCCGTAAAGATACCGTTCGTGATCTGCATGATGGGTGTTGATTTTTCGTCGATCAGATCTTCCTTCCAGGAGCTGACCTTCTTTAAATATCTGCCGCTGCCCGCAAAGGCTTCCTCCACTTTTTGCTTGATGGTCTGTGCGCTTTTATCTGTTTTGACCCAGATCTCATAAGGGATGCTGCCGAAGGAACTGGTGAGCTGCATTTCGTTTACGATCACCAGATAGTTTTCACTCATTTCCGTATTGCCTTCCGCATCCAAACCGTAACTGTACCTTTCATACCCCGGCCAGGCATCTACGATGCCTTTTATGACGAAGAAGTCTTCAGCATACAGCTCATCCGTGCCGACAGGCTCCGGTGCCAGCTTCTGGATCATAATGGTATCTCCCACATTCAGTTCCCGCTCTGTAGCCAGATTCTGGGAAATAAGCACACCATCTCTCGTGGCGGAAAGCTCATTCAGATAATGATACCAGTGCTTATCCAATAATCCATCCCGAAGTCTTGCCACCTGACCGAACTGCTTAGGGTTGATCCCCATAATGGACACTTCCGTAGGGATCTGTCTTCCCACGGTTACATAGGTCTGATTATCAACGATCACCTTGGTAAACTCAGGCATGGTCCCATTGGCCGCAAGCATCTCATAAGCGCGCAGATCCGGCTCCGTATAATGCCACTTTCCTGTGGAAGGATTGATATGCAAATACCAGAATTCATGCAGCCGGACATCCGCTCCGTTCTCATAACGTAATCTTTCTTCCTTGTTGGAGTTGATGGTGCGGGCCATATTGGCGTTAAAGCAGCTCATTGCCATCATCATCACAAGAAAGACGGAGATCACAGAGGAGGCCCCGCGGGAACGCAGGATCTGCAGCATACCGGCATATACCGGCGGTGTGAACCGTCTTTGCCGAAGCTGAAATAACAGTCTTGCCGCAAAAAAGATCAGCCTTAACATCAACATACCGCAAGCCAGAAGAAAGGCCGTGGAATCCATAAAGATCACCGGATCGATCCCTTTTCCCGTTAATACGTTTTGGGAAAGCTCGGGAAGCTGCTTCTTATAGTTGTAAAGAAGATACAGGGAAAACAATAACAGGATCACATCCAGATAGTACCTCTCCCAAAAAGTACTGCTTGCCTTCGCACGGGTATTTTTCTTTTTTCTGAAAAAGAGCAGAACCGGCAAAAGCATAACCAGCACAGCCACACCCGCGCCGACCAGTGACGCCCAGAGCATTTCTATATTCATCTGATAGGTCGTAATGCCCAGTTCAAAGGAAAAGCTCATGAAATCATCTGCTCGTGCCATCAGCCTGCCCACAAAATATCCGAGTATAATTCCCGGTAAAACAGATAAAAGAGCCAGCAAAACCGACTGGAGAACATACAAAAGAAAGATTCTTTTACGTCCCAGACCTCTTTTTTCCAGCGTCAGAAGCTCCCAGCTTTCGGAATCAATGATACGGAAGGAGATCATACCGATGAAGACCAGCACCAGAATCGCCAGAGGCAGAACGATCACATAGAGCATCTGCTTGACAGCCCGGCTTTCCTGTCTGTAGGAGGCAATGACAGCCGACAGACTTTCCTTCATCTCGCGGTTTTCATTCTTCAGCTTCCTGGCACCCTTAAATACACTGTCTGCATTGGTTCTGTTGATATAGCGATAATCCAAACATTCACTGAGTTTGATGTAAACATCCTTGGGAAATGCATCGATGGCCTTTTGAAGATCCTCTTTTTCGATGATTGCCATGCGTTCCATATCCGCAAGGGTGATCTTCCAGAAATAGTCCCCTTCCTTTTCCTGTACGATCCCGTTAATGTACAATGTGATCAAGGGCTCATCGGTTCTTTCTTTACTGTTTCCTATTTCGTAAAAATAAATAAGCTCCCCGGGGACGAGGTCGCGCTCATCCGCCAGACTTTTGCTGACAAGGCAGGGTATGGCGCCTTCCGGAATCGGATCCACTCCTGTCAAAAGAGATGAGATATCCTCATACAGATATCCGCCCTCTATGATATCATAATGGCTTTTCATATCCGCAGGATTCCCAAGGCTCGGATCCTCAATATAACCGATGCCCATATATCCTTTCCCCCGGTAGGAATACTCTGCGTTAATGCCCCTGAAATGCACGACCCTCTGGGCGGCGACTATGGGGAGTCGGACCTTGGATTTCCAGTTTTTCTCCATCTTATCGATGCGCTTTTGGATCAGCTCCATGCCCACAGCATCTTCTGAAGGCTCTTTGGAATCTTCTTTTTTCTCATCCTTGATCCCCTTCAGATCTGCGTTATGGACAACATCCTCCTCATAGAGGGTTGCGGGAAACTTTCCGTTTCTTTCATTCTGGGCAATAAACCCTCTCTGGATCAGCTTGTCACGGGAACCGCCGCGAAAGAGCATGATCATAGAGCAGACCATGATCATACTGATAACACCCACCAGCAGACAAAGATAAAGCTTATATTTATTTATGATCTTGGTGATGATATACCGAATCATTTCAATAGTTTATCCTTTTCTTTCACTCCGCTCATGACGTAACATAAACCGGATGCAACATCTGTTTTATACACATTGACATATTCTTTCACGATCTGATCGTTTTCCAGCTTCCATACATAGTACTTGGTGGTGTCGGAATACATGTTATATTCTTCCCTCACCGCAAGCGTCGGGATCACAATGACATTTTCAAAATGCTTTCCGTAAAAGGTGACTTCCAGTTCCTTCGTATCCTCTTCCGTCATCTCTCCGTCCATTTTCAGATAGAACTGATATCGAACCGTGTTTTTGACAAAGGGTGCGGAATAAGTTGCGTATTGCTTACCGTTCCTGGTAAACACCAGGAAACGACTGTCATTTCCGTTGATTCCGATACAGGTTCCGGTCCACGTTTTATCTCCTTTTTTCGCCATGACCTTCTGCCCGATCAGTGGTGTATTATGTACCCTGCTGCCGGTGCCCCCCTCCGGCATTGCCACATAAAGGATGGTGGATCCGCCAAGTTTCCCTCGTGACATAACGGACATCAGAAAGCTGCCCTTCATCACTTCGTCTCCGTCTTTTACAAGGACATATTCGATCTTTCCGTCAACCGGTGACAGTACTTCAATACCATCTCCCGTTGCATTTTTCTGCAGCTTTTGATATCTGGATAAAAGTGCTTTCCGGTTGCTTTCATAATCCAGCTTGGCGGTCTGCTCCACCCGATCCAGAATATTCATATCGATTCCCATACGTTTTTTCAGATGTCTCAAAGACCGGATTGCCTCATTATTCGTCGTCGGCATCTCTACATCCACATCAATGGTGGGGTCCGGAGCATCCACCCCCTCGATAGCTTTGGCGGCCTCCATCATATTGGTTCTGTCAGCTTCATAGCGGAATCTTTCCCGGAGTCTGTTTCGCTCCAATTTGGACAGTGCGACTCTCGCTTCTTCGGATGCCAGCACACCTTCCGATGTGATGATGGAGCCCACCGCCTCCATCTTTTCTACCGATCTGGCTTCTTTCCCACCGTGGAAGATACCGCTGGCACCTGCAATCACAAAATTGGGGTAAGGATAGGCGATATGTGCACTTTTTGACGCATCCTCCTCATAATAATCCTCAAGAGAGGCTTCTATGGTCTCATACTGTGACGGCGGCAGATATTGATTGGTATAAAAAACATTTTCCCCTTCCGTAAGTCCGCTCTTCACCTCCGTATATAAGCCATCCGTAGCCCCAAGTTCCACGATCCTTTTTTCCGGTTCTCCGGATGCGTTTCTCACATAGACAAAATCCTCTCCGTTTTCTCGATTGATGGAATCGTTACCTACCGCTAACTTTTCTTCGGAGTCTCCGTTAAGGAAAAACAGGATCAGGTTACTTCCGAGGGAAAGCTTTCCTCTCACCGGATCAAAACTCTGGAAGGGATTTTTACCGGCACCCTCAGCATAGGATAATTCCTCAGGCGAATAGGGATGCTCTGTAATTTCAACCTTCTGTCCGTCCAGATAGGTCCATTTACTTTGATAATCCGCATACCGATACCGGTTGGACGCAACGCCTGTGGCTTCGATATACAGATCCTCATAATCGGAAATGACTACAATATTCTCACAGGTTTCGACATAATTGGTTTTGCAAAAATCCTTGATAAACGTTACATAACCGTCATGGGGCGCCGTATAGGTGCGACTGTCCAGTTCTTTTTTCAGCTTATCCCTGCGCTCCGTCAATGCCTTCAGATCACTGTCCGTAATGGCCATATCATACCGATACTCCTCTTTCTGAAGCGCGATCTCCGTATCTTTTTTCTCCAGTTCATACAGATCATTTAAAATCTGTTCCGTTTCCCGTTCAATTCCCAGTTTTTCCAGTGTAAGCTCCGACACGTCTCCAGCCATGGCTTTATGACGGGTAAGCTGCTCGATCTGTCTGATGACCTCTTCATATTCCTCCGTCAGGGAGGCAGTATCCGCTTTCGCCACAACCTCTCCCTCTTTTACGAAGTCCCCTATGCCTACCATCACCTCTGAGATTGCCACTGCGGTAGTAGGAAAGCAGGGATACTCCTTTGGGATCACGCTGCCCTCCAAGGTCTCCACTCTTCCCACGATCCTTTTTGTTACAGGTCTGATGGCTTCGATATCAGCAACCGGATCGATGAGCTCGGGCGCTTTTTCCTTTTTCGCGCATCCCCCAAAGGCAAGGCAAAGCAGGATGAGCAGAAGGCAACATCCTAAGCGCTTTATGACTTCTTTCGAAGTATTTAGATGCCTGTTTTTTGTTCTCATGGATCAGCTCTCACTTATCAACTTCCTTGACATCATAGGTGATGGCTACATTTCCCTTTTCCACGGTAACCGTTCCGTCATCCCTAAAGGTAAGCTTTTCACCGTCACGGCCAACTACTTCTTTGGTTATCGTCTTCTTACTGTTGGGTTTGATCACATCCCGATAATCCACATCCGGCGGAATGGATATGATATCGCCTTCTGTCAGGCCCTCTACAACCACCGCATACTCTCCGATGACGTTACCGACCTTTACCTGAACGGGTACAAAATTGCCTTCCGGTGTCTGCTTGTAGGCAAAAATCTCCGTAGAATCAGTGTGCTGGATCAGGGCTGCCGCCTCCACATAGCAGACGTTTTTGATCTCTTCCATGTTTTTATAGATGGTCAGCTTCTGTTCCGAGATCCTGTCACTCCCACCGACGATCTTGAAATATACCTTATCCTTTTCCCCGCCGGATGCACCGGATAAGTTACTATCATCACTTTGGAGCTTTGACAAAGTATCCTTGATGTTGTTATCACTGACGGACGAATCCCGGTTGTCATTTTGTTCATCTTTCTTTGCAGCATTTGCCAATTTGGTGGGATCCGGGATCACCTCTACCTCATACTCTGCTATCTTGCTCTTTGCATGAAAACGCTCCCCCACCGCAAAGCTCACTTTTTCCAGGGAATCATCGCCGATACCCTTCAGCCACGGCTGCGCCATATAATATCCGTCATCCGAAACCACCTTGAACATGGGACTTCCGAATTTCAAAAAACCGTTCATAACAGAGGGATCCACAAAGGTTACGATGCCATCCTTTTCGGCCACAACATTGAGCTGGGCATAGATCTTATCCACGTCATCGATATAAACCTGCGCAAGGGCAATGTCATCTTTCAGATCATCAATATCAAATGCAAAATTCGTAAGGGGATCAATGCCGTTTACCTTCCGGTAATGCTCGATTGCCAGTTCAGCATGACGTTTCGTTCTTTCATTTTCCATGAGGCGCTCTTCCAAAAGATCCGAGGTAAAGGATAACATCACGTCACCCTTTTTCACGCGATCTCCCGTCTGTACATGCACCGCTTTCACTTTTGCCTCATAACCGGCATCGAGATTGCGAAACAGCGTATCTTCCACACGATAAGCTATTTCCTCATACCCGCACAACTCGATCTCGCCTTCATAAACAGGCGTCAGATTCCCCCGCATTACGGTGGTTGTCATACGATCCACCTGTGCATAAGGCTTTAACGAAACCGGTACCAGCTCGTCCATTGCGGTTTGACCGCATCCCATTAACATATTTATGGATAGAAAAAGAAACACCATCAGAACATGGTGCTTAATGACAGAAACGCTATGAAGGATAGGCTCTTTGATATGACCCATGGCAAGCTCCCCCCAAGCCGAGTGTTTCCTGTTGACATTCTGATTGTAGCATGTTGCTACTCCTGTCTGAAAGGGAGAAGTTTTAGGTTAATACACGAATATTTTAAAAAGATGTTGATTAATCATCTTCTTCATTATCTTTGTCTCCTTTTTAAAAAATGGCTTTATACCACAGACCATCTTTCCTCTTAAATCAACTTTTCCATCATATCATATCCTACCCGCCTTCATCACACGATAGTTTTGAATTCAAAAGCCCCCGTATCGACTACGAGGGCTTTTCGCTTGTTATATATTATTTTTTCTTTACAACCTTTACTTTGGCCTTTGTATTTCCTGCTTTCTTAAGCTGCTTCTCAATGTTCTTCTTTTCAGCCTTGGTGTTTACGTTAATCACCAGTTTCTTACTTGTGTTCTTGAGACAATTCTAACCCATTCGATTTATGCCCCACTTGTGAAAAGAAGAAATGATAATAATCCAACGCAGCATACAATAGTCAGCACGATGGAAGAAACGATATAAAATATATCCGAAGCCGAACGCTTATCCTTGTTAACATGTCTTATAACTCGCACTAAAAATACCACGAAATAAAAAAGCGGAAGCAGTAAATGAATGATCAACAGCGGCAGAAAGGGCCATTCCTGCCTGTAATAATACCATCTGCCATTTTCATAAAATAACCAAATCCAAGTCATGATCGCCAGTATTACCGGCGTAAGAATGAAAATAACCTTATTCCTCATTTGCTTTCCTCTGATAAATACCTTTCCCCTTTTAGGGACTTGCCATCATTTTTCAAAAAACTCTCTGATCTCATCTGAACTCTTTCCGTCGATGCCCATGGCTCCTTCACCTATATCACGTCCGTCTGCACTTATCCTGTTATTGCATCCGAACTCATCCAATTCCTTCGCCAGTTTGCATACAATATCAATGTCGTCATAGCTTTTCAGCTTATAATTCCCAAAAACCGTCAGATGCTCCCTGAGATCTTTCTCCTCAGTAAGGATATCCTTACAAGGTTCGTAGTATATGTTGATGTCTTCAACTCCATAAGACTCAGCCAGATTGTATAGCTCATCCTTCGTATCTTTTCCATAGAGCACACCGTAAAAGCTGTCCTCCATATCACCGAAGCCTTTGGCATTGGGAACAGTGATATCGATCTGAACAGTAAACTCTTCATCAATGTCTTTATTCACTGCCTTGGCAGGATAGAATCCACTCTGAAACCAGGCTTTATGTCCACCCTTGGATATATCATAAACATCAAAGACCATATCGTCAGGATCGTTACCGAGAATACCGGAGTATTTTTCACTCAATCGGATTTCCATCTTGCTCATTACCCTCTCACACATTTCCTCATGTTCCATCCGATTCTTCTCTTCAAGCTTTGCCGAATCATATGAGCAGGCAGTCAAGCAAAGAATTAAAGCCAATGACAGGCAAGTTTTGTTTTTCTGTAATCTTCCAGACATATCTGACCTCTAGAATCCGAGTCTGCGGTTCATCTTTTCAACGCGGATCCGGGTCGGGATGTAGATGCATGCCCAGATTGCGACAAAGCCTAAGGCAAATATAACCGTAAAAATCAAAATCTTATCCGCGGTGATCCATCCGTTTATCAGATAAAATACGAGATAATCCACATACAGCACCGTTCCCTGGATCAGGGCCGCCGTCAGCTTCGGAAGTGTCTCGATCTGATGCACGATGGTAATGCCTGCCGCAATAAATGCAAGCACAGTGGTCGTCAGGACACCGGTAAACACTTCCTGCACGGAAAGACTTTCATTTTTCCCGGTCTTCCAAAGGAGGTACCAGATAAATGCCGTGATCGCCGGACCTCCCCAGGCAAACATAAGACCTCTTTTGCAAAATTCCATAATATGCTTTTTCATAATCCAAATCTCCTTCTGATCTCTGCAAAACACCTTCTGGAAATGCATTCCGTATAGCCGCTTACGAACTCCGCATCTACAGCTCCCGACAAAAGAACCTTAAATCGCGCGATCTTCTTTGCGTTCGCAATCGCTGATTTATTCAGTTTCACAAAGTCGGAAGGCAGCATATCCTCCAGCTCATAAAGACGTTTCCTTACCACATACTTCTTTTTGTCGGAATATAAGGCATAGGTTTTTTCATCTTCCACAAAAAAACATTCGATTTTATCCGTCTCTAAAAGCCGTATTTCGTCTTCCAGATAACCGGTGATCTGTCCGGACACCTGGTCCTGCGTCACCAGCCTTTCGATCTCATCAATGAGGGGCGTTCTTTCGTGAACGTTTGCGATCACTTCCTCCTCGCATTTCGGATTAAGATTCAATCTGAAAATCATCTTAGTTTCCTCATTTTTTAATCCCGAGAACCATCCATCTGTAAACCGGGATTCCGGAAATGATCCCGTACAAAATAAACGGAATCGTAAATGCAGCAATCGTACTTAAAATGTAAGCGGGAATCGCAGAAATGATTCCGGGCTTAACCAGCAGTATGGCTACCATCGAGATCCCAAGGTAATGGAACACATACAATCCAAAGTTGTATCGGTTCATAAACCTCGTAAATCTGTTTTCAAAATCCCCGAATTTTGCCATGCCGCCTAAAATGGACAGGCAGGCAAACCAGGCATATGCCAAAAATACAGGTGTCCGGTTAACGGGTGCATCTGCATATACTTTACCAAAGTTAGCAATGCAAAACAATATCCCGAGGATAATTGCGGGGATCAGGAATAAGACAAAGTACTTTTTCAGCCGCTCGATCACCTCATCATGTGAAAACACGAAGTATCCCAGGAAGAAAAGCAGCCCGTATAATCCGAATCTGTAAACACAGATGATCGGTGTATTCAGGATCTGTCCGGCTGCAAAGACCGGCACTACAAACAGAATCATTGCAAGCACGTTCATTTTTTCACCGATCTTCCAAAGGCGGTCTTTTTCTAATTTTCTGAAAAGGAGCAATAACATGGAAAAGATCCACAGGGTCTGGATGTACCAAAGGACCCCGATTCCGCTCACACTCATGATCAGGAAGGCAATCGGTGCAGGTGTTCCCTTCAGCATCTCTATACCTTCTCCCATGCTCATGTTAAAGTATCCCTGAATAAACTGAAAGGCCAAAAGTCCGATGGTGGAAGGAACCAGCAGTTTCCTTGTTCTGGACTTTGCAAATTCCTTCCCGGAATGCTTTTCCAGATAGAGCCTCGAACTGATCCCGGATACCATAAACAGAATGCACATAAACCAGGGATATACAACATACTGATAGACATCATAGTATTGAACCTTCAGATCGGTGATCTTTCCGATTACGCCAGCAACGCCCTCAGCATTGTACATGTAAAGAACATGGTAGATCACAACCAGCACGACCGTCATCCATCTGATATTATCAAGGTATTTTTTTCTCATCTCTCATCCTCCGAAAAGCTTGATCAATTGGTTTCTTTGACTGCATCATACCTTTCATTTCCGAGCCTGTCATAAGATTTCGGTATTCGGTATCAAAATGAGAGTGAACGGTATTTGTGTTTATTTTTCTCAGCTCCATATCTATTCCTTAGACCGGGAGCTGATCCCTGAATTTGAGTATTACGCTTTCATGATGTCGGCTAAGATTCCGTAAGTTTCCGGGCGGCGGTATTTATCTCCCATAACATCGTTATTCCGATGCGTCCGCAGCTGATCCAGGTTCAGCTCGGCCACATAAACTCCGGGATCGTCCGGCGCCTCAAACACACACATATCACGAACTCCGGGCTCTTCACGAAGCCACGGAACGCCGTCAAAAAGCGACGAATGTCCGTTGCAATCCGGCTGTCCATCCGGATAATTGCATGTCGCTACGGCAACCATGTTTTCATATGCTCTGGTTCTCAATGCCGATAATCTATTGATCTCCATGGGGCATGCATTCGGAGCCAGAATCAGTTCGGCACCTTTAAGCATCAGTATTCTGGCACTTTCCGGGAACTCTCTGTCAAAGCATATCATAGAACCGATCTTTACGGTTCCTCTTCCGAAATCCAGATCAGCTACATAAAAGTCATCGCCGCCGCTCAGAACCTTCTCAGCATCAAAAGCACATATCTGAACCTTTGAATAGTGAAGGATCTCTTTCCCCATCCTGTCGAAGAATATGACGGAATTCAGGGGTGCCGGATCATGGTCTTCAAGAAAAGTGATTCCTATAGCCATTTCGAGTTCAACTGCCAGGTCACGGAATATATTTATGAATTCGCTGTCCTTTCTGATAGCCAGCTGCTCTAATTCTGTTCTATCCTGCGGCAGATAATATCCGTCACTCCACATCTCCGGAAAAAGTGCTATATCCGCGCCTTTTTCTTTGGCCTCCATACAGGCCTTCTTCCCGATCGAAATATTCTCCTCAAGATCACTTCCGGGCATGAGTTGCAAAAATGCTATTTTTATATTCATACATTCCTCCTAAGCTAAAAAAACAATACCATTTAGAGACAGGGGGCTGAACCCCGTTTTTTCCCTTCATTCGAGGCTCCCAACAACCCACGAAAGTTCCTCCGCTTTCACTTTTCTATACGCATCAGGTCCGTTTCCGGTTCTAAGATACACATTCTTAATCCCGGCCTGGATGATCATTCTTGCACATAGCGGACATGGCTTGGCTTCATGTATGGTGTTATCCTTCGGGTTTACCCCTGTAAGATAAAGATCCGCATCCAGCGTCTGTTCCCTGGAACAGTTCAAAAGCGCATTTGCCTCAGCATGGACCGCCCTGCAGATATCATACCCTTGTCCCTGATGCAGCCCCCTCTCAATCCGGGGACAAATGCCCATATCACAGCAGTTTTTCTTTCCTCTTGGAGCCCCATTATATCCTGTTGAAATCACGGCATCGTCTTTTACTATCACTGCACCATACTTTCTTTTGATACAGGTACTGCGATATGCAAACACTTCCGCACAGTTTAAGTAGGTATCTATTTTGGACACTCTTTGATTTCCATTCGATATAACCATATCATTCCCTTTCATTCACTCCATCATTATAATTAACGCTTTAAATTGCGAGATAAGTATCAATTCTATAACGTTAACCACTGATCCATTCCAGCTCCGGCATCCTCATTCGGTCGTATCTTAAATCCAAACTTCTCATAAAACGATTCCTTGCCCTTAGC